>JBOGGP010000063.1:0-11517 GCA_050744105.1 Acidimicrobiales bacterium | reverse complement strand
GCGACGCCCACTTTTGGGGCAGCATGGGGGGCAGGGCGCTGACCGCCCCGGTGGTCGGCATTGCCGCAACCCCCGACGGGGGTGGCTACTGGCTGGTCGGCGCCGACGGCGGGGTGTTCAGCTTCGGGGACGCGCATTTCCTGGGATCCTATGGCTCGCCCCCGCTGCCGTGCCCGGCACCGTGCCCAACGCCGGCGCCGGCTGTTGGCATGGCCTCGACTCCCAGTGGGAACGGCTATCTCGTTGTCGGCAAAGACGCATCCGGCCGCCGTTTCGGAGATGCTCCTGCTTTGAGCCCTTCGTTCGCGGCTCTGTCGGCACCGGCCGCCGGAGTGGCGATCGCGCCCTCAGATGCGGGCTACTGGTTGGTCGCCGGCGACGGCGGGGTGTTCAGCTTCGGCGACGCCCACTTTTGGGGCAGCATGGGGGGCAGGGCGCTGACCGCCCCGGTGGTCGGCATTGCCGCAACCCCCGACGGGGGTGGCTACTGGCTGGTCGGCGCCGACGGCGGGGTGTTCAGCTTCGGCGACGCCCCGTTCTCGGGCTCGCTGGCCGCAAGTCACCTCAATGCTCCGATCGTCGGGCTGGTCCCGGCGGGCTGACCCCGGCAGTCCGGCCTGGTCGAGTTGTCGGGTTGCGGCGAGGCCCCGTTATGCTGCTGCCCATCGAGTTTGGGGCGCCACGGCCCCGACGTTCTCCGGGGGAGGAGGTGCCCGACATGGTCCGCCACTGAGCCAACGCCAGCCCCGCCCGGTCGGGCGAGCTACCCGAAGTGATCCGCCAACCGTAGCGCTCGCGCCTGCGGCCCGGCGCTCCCACCTGGAGTATCGAAAGGACGCAGCATGTACGAGCACAGCAGCATGTACGAGCACAGCAGCATGTACAAGCACAGTTGTCACAAGGCTGGCGCCATGGGCTGTGGCTTCAGGGCCACCGCCTCCAGCGAGGACGAATTGCGGTCGAAGCTGACCGAGACCATCTACCAGTACCTGCGCAGGACGGCCAAGCGCTGAACTGGCCCGAACGCGGGCCGCAAGCACACTGGGACGCCGGCGACCTGGGCTGCGGCGAGCTCGTCGTGGTCCTGCGGTCCCGCCTCGCCTCCCTTGCTCCCGGCTCGCTGTTCCAGCTGGTGGCGCGCGACCCAGGCGCGCCCGAGGACCTGCCGGCGTGGTGCCGCCTGACCGGCCACGAGCTGGTAAAGGCCGACCCCCCCACCTATCTGATCAAGAGAAAGGCATAACAATGGCTGGAAAATTCTGCGTGTCTCAGACGTGCTCGAAAAACGACCCCGACAAGGCCACGGTCGGCTTTGTCATCGCCAACGCCGCCGTGGGCTCGGACCAGGAGACGATGGTGTTCCTCTCCACCGAGGGTGTCCGCCTGGCCGTCGAGGGCTACGCCGACGACATCGCCGAGGAGGGCTTCGCCCCCCTCAAGGAACTGATGTCCAACTTTGTGGGGGCTGGGGGCACCATCTTGGTCTGCTCGCCGTGCTTCAAGAAGCGCGGCCTCGACGACACCAAGCTGGTCAAGGGTGCGACCATCGCCGGGGGGGCCAAGCTGGTCGAGTTCCTGGCCTCGGGCGCGCCCTGCGTGTCCTACTGAGGGCGGTGGCCCCCCATCCCTACCCGCCGGCGGCCAGCTTCGACGGCGGCGACCTGGACTGCGGCAACGGCCTGCTCCTGCTGATCCGCCAGCACATCAACCCGCTCGACTCCGGCCAGCTCCTCGAGATCCTGTCGGTCGAGGCGTCCGTCGAGGAGGACCTGCCCTCGTGGTGCCGGCTGACCGGCAACGCCCTGGTCAACGTGGCCCGGAGCGGTCCCCAGCGGAGCTTCCTGGTGAGCAAGGGCCCCTTCCCCGGGACTCAGCCCCCGGCCGGCGCCGGCAACGGGGCGAGCGCCGGCAGTGGGGCGGGGGCACCGAAGGCGAGGCGGGCCCGGGCGGATCGCACCCACGCCCCGATCACCCAGGCGGTTGTGGCCCCGACAATCCCCGACAACCTCCCGAGGCCCGTCCCCGCACCGGCTATCGCCGCGCTGTCGGTGACGGGAGTCGGCAGCTGGCCTCGCCCGACCTGGCTGCTGCGGGCGATGCACGAGCACCTCGAAGGGCGGATGGGCGACGACGAGTTCGCCGCCTGCGCCGACGACGCCGTCCGCCTGGCCGTCGGCGCCCAGCTCCGGGCCGGCGCCGACGTGCTCACCGACGGCGAGCAGCGCCGGGACAGCTACGCCAGCTTCGTGGGCGGCCTGCTCGAGAACTGCCAGCTGATCCCGGTCGTCGACCTGCTGCCATACGTCGACGACCCCGACGAGTTCAGCCGGGAGCTGGCCGCCCTCGACGTGCCCGCCGAACAGGTGCGCCATCCCGCCGTCTTCGGCCCCCTCGGCCGGGGCCGGCCGCTGGCGGTCCACGAGGCCCGGTTTGTGCAGGGCCTCTCGGACCAGCCGGTGAAGGTCTGCCTGCCCGGGCCCTACCTGCTCACCCGGACCATGTGGATGGAGTGCATCTCCGACCGGGCCTACCCGGACCGGGAGGCACTGGCCCTCGACATCGTGCGCGTCCTGCGCGAGGAGCTCCACCACCTCCTGGCCGCCGGCGTGGCCATGGTGCAGCTCGACGAGCCGGTCCTCACCGAGGTCGTCTACGGGACCCCCGGCGGGGGCGGCCGGACCTTCATGTGCGGCGCCCTCGGCGAGCGCCGGGCCACGGGGGAGGAGCTGGCCTTCGCCAGGGACCTGCTGCAGGAGGTAGTCGCCGGGTTGCCGGCTGAGCGGCTGGCCCTCCACGTCTGCCGTGGCAACTGGACCCCAGACGACACCGCCGCCCTGGCCGGCGACTACCAACCCCTGCTCCCGCTGCTGACCGGGGTGGCCGTGGGCACCTACGTCCTGGAGCTGTGCACACCGCGGGCGGGCGAGCTCGAGGTGCTGGCCGGCCTGCCCGACGACCGCCGCGTCGGCGTGGGTGTGATCGACCAGAAGCGCCAGGAGGTCGAGGCGCTGGCCGCGGTGGTCGGCCGGGCCGAGCGGGCCGTCGACCTCTTCGGCGCCGAGCGGGTCCTGCTCAACACCGACTGCGGGTTTGCCACCTTCGCCGACAACCCGATCGTCACCGCCGGCTTGGCCGAGGCCAACCTCGCCGTGCTGGCCCGAGCCCGTGACCAAGTCCGGGCCCGCCACCACCTCAGCTAACAAGCTGTCTCATGGTCCGGGGAGGGGAGGTAGGGCGCCGGGCGACATGGCGGATGGACGTAGCCGGTGGAATGGACGGATCCGGTCGGTATACGGCAATAAACGTCCAAAGCACTGGATACGTCCATCCGGCGGTCCCTTCCAGCCCTCCCGCGGGCCTGGGGCCGTGCCGGGCCGGCGGGAACAGCGCCGGGCCCCCGGCCGTGGGGGGCCGGGCCCGCTGCGGCCCACCTCGCCGGGCCAAAGCGGGTGATACGTAGCCGGACGAGAGCCGGACGAGAGTGCTCCGGTCCGAGCCCGCTGCGGACTTCCAGCCTGAAGCTGACTCAACTGTGAACAACCAGGCGATCAAGCGCGGCTAGTAACCGCCGCCGCGGGTGGCGCCGGCCACCGCGTCGCCACCCGGGCTGACCGCAGACCACGTCCCGCCGAAGCTGTGGATGCCCTGGCCATTGGCCTGACCCGGGGCGCTGTCCCCCGAAAAGGTGTAGAGGGGCCACTTGCTCGGGCCGTAGACCAGGTAAAGCTTCCCGTCGGGGGAGGTGACCGTACCGAGTGACGAGGCGCTCACCCCGGCGCCGGCCACCCCGTGGGTCACCCCGTCGGGCAGCTCGGTGTCCGGCCACACGTTGGTGCAGCCGCTGGCGTCGGTGCAGGTGAGCTTGCCTCCAGCCTCCGAGCTGAGCAGGTACAGGGTGCGGCCGCCGCCGTCGACCAGGACCGATCCCAGGCCGCCCACCGTCGCCGTCCCAACCGTGTACGCCGCCGGCGAGGACGGCGAGGCCGGAGTGGCCGCCGGACCAGGCCCGGTGGTCGAGGTGGGGCCGGCCGCCGGCGAGGTCGAGCTGGCCGCCGGCGTGCTGCCGCACGCGGCCGCCACGGTGGCGGCCAGCAACGCGGCGGCCACGGCGGCCATCCCAGCCATCCCGGCCCGGGCCGGCGGGGCCTGCCCGCTCCTCGGGGCACGGTGGTAGGGCGGTGACAGGGCGATGCGAGACCGGGTCAATTTGGTTGACTCCTTGGTGTGGTCGGGGATCTTGGTCGGCAGGTGGTACGCACGACCGGGCCGGCCGGATTGCCACCCGGCCGCGAGCGGCCGGGCCTCCGATACGCTCCAACGAGCAGGCAAAGGAGGCGCACGTGGACCCCGATGAGGCAGGGCAACTGGCCGGCGGGGGGCACCCGGTGAACCCGGGGCAGCAGGCCGACCCGGGCCTGCTGGTGGGCCGCTGGCCCGACGATCTGGCGGCGGCGTCCATGGCCCTGGCCCGGCGCTTCTCCGACCACGCCACCCTGTGGTGCTGGTCGCCGCGCTGGCCCCAGCACGCCGAGCACGTGGCCGTCGAGTTCGTCCACCCGGTGATCGTGGGCAAGAGGGCGCTGCCCGCCGTCGCCGTGGCCGACCCCGACCCGGTCGCAGCCATGCGGTCCCTGGCCGAGGCAGGCGACGTCCTGGTGGTGGTGGCCGACTCCTCTACCCCCGGCGTCGAAGACATGCTGCGCCGGGCGCCGGCCTGGGGGGTCGAGACCATCTGGATCGGCTCGGGGCCCCGGCCGGCGGCAACTCTTTCGGCGCCCCGGGGCCTGGCCGACCACCTGCTGTGGTTTGACGGCGCCGGCGCCGAGGCTCCCTTCAGCGGAGCGTTCGTCCTCGTCTACCACGTGCTGTGGGAGCTGACCCATGTCTGCTTCGAGCACCCCGGCCTGTTCAAGCAGCCCGCCGGCCGAGCCCCGGCCGGCGACGAGTGCGTGACCGACCACTGCATCACCTGCTCCGACGAGGGTCGGGTGGCCGAGGTGGTCGAGGCCAACGGCCGCTCCACCGTGGTGGTCCGCACCGCCGAGGGCCTGGAGGACGTCGACACCACCCTGGTGGACCCCGTTGCTGACGGCGACCTGCTGCTCGTCCACGCCGGCGTGGCCATCTCCCGCCTGGACGGGGCGCCGGCATGACCAGCGAGGGGACCGACTTTCTCTACCCCTTCATCGAGGGCAACGAGGACGACCCGGTGGGCCTCCTGGCCGACCTGGCGGCGTCGGCGGGGGCCAAGGGGACGGAGAGCGCACGGCTGCGGACCGCCACCCTGGAGCGCAGCGATGGCCGAGTCGCCGCCCTGGCCGAGGCGATGGCGCCTCGCTTCGCCGCCGGCGGCCGGCTCTTCGTCTTCGGCAACGGGGGCAGCTCCACCGACGCCGCCGGCATCGTCGCCCTCTTTCGCACGCCGCCGTGGGGCCGCCCCCTGCGGGCCCGCTCGCTCGTGGCCGACCGGGCCGTGATCACCGCCCTGGGCAACGACGTCGGCTTCGAGCTGGTCTTTTCCCGCCAGCTGATCGCCTACGCCCGGGCCGGCGACATGGCCCTCGGCATCTCCACCAGCGGCAACTCCACCAACCTGCTGGCCGCCTTCACCGAGGCCCGCCGCCGTGACCTCCTGACGCTCGGCCTGGCCGGCTACGACGGGGGGCAGATGGCGGCGTCGCCCGACGTCGAGCACTGCCTGGTCGTCTCGTCTTCCAGCGTGCACCGGGTGCAGGAGACACAGGCGGCACTGGCCTTCGACCTGTGGTCCCGGATCCAGGCCCTCCTGCCCGCGCCGGAGGCCGGTAGCGTGAGGCCATGAGCAATCCCGACCCCGCCAGCCCCTCCCCCGCTGGCGAGCCGGATGAGCCCAGCCCGCCCAAGCCCAGCCAGCCCGAGGCCGCTCCGGCCGGGCCGGCGCCGGCGCCCCGATCGGGCCGTAGCGAGGGCCGTAGCGAAGAGGCTGTGCTCAAGCGCATCGAGGCCTGGCGGCGGCGGCCCAACCGCTTCACCGACGAGGTGGTGACCCTGGCCCACGGCGCCGGCGGCAAGGCCTCCGATGCCCTGATCGGGGCCGTCTTCGTCGACGCCTTCGCCAACAAGACCCTGGCCCCCCTGGCCGACGGCGCCTCGCTCACCCTGCCGTCGGGCGACCGGCTGGCCTTCAGCACGGACTCCTTCGTCGTCAAGCCCCTGCGCTTCCCCGGCGGGTCCATCGGCCACCTGGCCGTGCACGGCACCGTCAACGACCTGGCCGTGATGGGGGCCACGCCTGCCTGGCTCTCGGCCGGCTTCGTCATCGAGGAGGGCTTCGCCGTATCGGAGCTGCGCGCCGTGGTGGCCGACATGGCCGCTGCCGCCCGAGACGCCGGCGTCGAGATCGTCACCGGCGACACCAAGGTCGTCGACCGCGGCGCGGCCGACGGTCTCTACATCAACACCGCTGGTCTGGGCGTGGTCCCCGCTGGCCGGGAGCTCGGTCCCGAGCTGGTCCAGCCCGGCGACGTCATCGTGGTCTCGGGCACCATCGCCGACCACGGGATGGCCGTGATGCTGGCCCGGGGCGACCTGGCCCTGGAGGCCGACCTCCACTCCGACACCGCCCCGCTCGGTTCCATCGTGGCCGACCTGCTGGCGGCCGCCCCCTCCACCCGATGGATGCGGGACCCGACCCGGGGCGGGGTGGGCACGGTCTGCAACGAGCTGGCCCGCGACACCGACCTGGCCATCGTCCTCGACGAGTCCCTCCTGCCCATCGACCCCGCCGTCAACGGGGCCTGCGACCTGCTCGGCATCGACCCGCTGTACGTGGCCAACGAGGGCAAGCTCGTTGCCGTTGTCGGCGCCGAGCACGAGGCCGCCGCCCTCGAGGCCCTCCGGGCCCATCCCCTCGGCCGGCGGGCGGCGCGCATAGGCGAGGTGCGGGCCGACCCTGCGGGCATCGTGGTGCTGCTGACCACCTTCGGCGGCACCCGCATCGTCGACATGCTGGTCGGCGACCCCCTGCCCCGCATCTGCTGAGGGTGTTGGGGGCTGGGCTGCCCGAGCCCGGTACCGCGGCGGTCCGGCGGAGCCGGTTGCGGGTCACCGGGACGGTGCAGGGCGTGGGCTTCCGACCCTTCGTGTACCGCCATGCCCGGCGCCTGGGCCTGGCCGGCTTCGTCCGCAACGACAGCGCCGGTGTGCTGATCGAGGTGGAGGGACCGGGGGACGCCATCGCCGAGCTGGCCCGCTTGCTGGTCGACGACGCCCCTCCCCTGGCCCGGGTCGGGTCGGTGACCGCCGAGGCACGGTCCCCGGTGGGCCCCGGCAGCGCCGCCGGCGGCTTCGTGATCGCGCCCAGCGAGGGCGCCGGCACCGCCGATGCCCCCGTCAGCGTGGACACCGGGACCTGCGACGAGTGCCTGGCCGAGGTCGACGACCCGGCGGACCGCCGCCACGGCTACGCCTTTACCAACTGCACCAACTGCGGGCCGCGCTACAGCATCGTCGTCTCGGTCCCCTACGACCGGCCGGCCACCACCATGGCCGGCTTCGAGATGTGCGCCGACTGCCAGCGGGAGTACGACGACCCGGCCGACCGCCGGTTCCACGCCCAGCCCAACGCCTGCGGGGTCTGCGGCCCCCGCCTGGCCCTGCTCGGCCCGGGCGGCGAGCCATGGCCCGGCTGGCCGGCGGGAGCCGGGACCAGCCCCCCCCGATCTCCCCCCGGCGCCCCCCAGACTCCCGCCGGCGCCCCCCAGACTCCCGCCGGCGCCCCCGATCCTCTCGCCGCCGCCGCCGCCGCCCTGGCCGGTGGCGCTATCCTCGCCGTCAAGGGCGTGGGCGGGTACCACCTGGCCGTGGACGCCACCTCGGCCATCGCCGTCGCCGAGCTGCGCCGGCGCAAGGCCCGAGACGACAAGCCCTTCGCGGTGATGGTGCCCGACGTGGCCACCGCCCGGCAGCTCGCCGACCTGGACGACGCCGGCGCCGCCCTGCTGGCCTCGCCCCGCCGGCCCATCGTCCTCTGCCCCCGCCGCCCAGCCGGCGCCACCCCGGCCCCAGCCGGCGCCCCGACCCCAGCCGGCGGCCCGACCCCAGCCGGCGCCGGCCCCCCCGCCCTGGCCCCCGGCGTGGCCCCCGGCCTGGCCGAGCTCGGGATCATGCTGCCCTACTCCCCCCTCCACCACCTGCTCATGGCGGCGCTGCGCCGGCCCATGGTGCTCACCAGCGGCAACCTGTCCGACGAGCCCATCGCCTACGTCGACGACGACGCCGTCGAGCGCCTGGGCGCCCTGGTGGACGGGATACTGACCCACGACCGGCCCATCCACATCCGCTGCGACGACTCGGTGGTACGGGCTCGTGACGGGACGACCCAGGTGCTGCGGAGATCGCGCGGCTACGCCCCCGAACCCGTCCTCCTGCCCGTCGCCGCCCGCCGGCCGCTCCTGGCCGTGGGCGCCGAGCTCAAGAGCACCATCGCCGTGGCCAAGGGCGCCACCGCGGTCGTGAGCCACCACCTGGGGGACCTGGAGCACCTGGCCACCTACCGGTCCTTCCTCCAGGCCGTCGACCACATCTGCCACCTGAGCGGCGTGAGCCCCGAGCTGGTCGCCCACGACCTGCACCCCGAGTACCTCTCGACCAAGTGGGCCGCCGACGTCGACCTGCCCAGCGTCGCCGTCCAGCACCACCACGCCCACGTCGCCTCCTGCCTGGTCGACCGCGGGCGGGCCGGGCCGGTCCTCGGCGTGGCCTTCGACGGCCTCGGCTACGGGCCCGACGGTACGCTGTGGGGGGGCGAGCTCCTGGTCGCCGACCTGGCCGGGTACCGCAGGGTCGGCCACCTGGCCCCCGTGGTGCTGCCCGGCGGCAGCGCGGCGATCCGCCAGCCGTGGCGCATGGCCACCTCCTGGGCCCTGGCCAGCTGCGGGCCGGGCACCGCCGCCGAGGTCGGCTCCCGCCTCGACGGTCGGGCCGGCGACCTGGTGGGGCTCATCCACGGGGGGAGCGGGGGCCCGACCATGCCGGTGACGACCAGCGTGGGCCGGCTCTTCGACGCCGTGGCTGCGCTCGTGTGCGGTAGGGCCCAGGTCAGCTACGAAGGCCAGGCCGCCATAGAGCTGGAGGCGGCGGCGGCCGGCGTGGACCCGGGAGCGGTGGCGCCCTACCCGGTGGACCTGCGCAGCGACGGAACGATGCTGGTGCTGGACCCGGCCCCCATGGTGGCCGCCGTCATTGCCGACATGGAGGGGAAAAGAGAACCTGCCCTGGTGGCTGCCGCCTTCCACGAGGGGCTCGCCGCCGCCGCGGTGGACGCCGCCGCCCGGCTGGCTGGACAGGTCAACGTGGGCACGGTCGCCCTGACCGGCGGGGTGTTCCAAAATGCCCGGCTGTCGGCCCTGATGGTGGCCGGCCTGGGCGCCCGCGGCCTGGAGGTGCTGACCCACCACCACATCCCGCCCAACGACGGCGGCATCAGCATCGGCCAGGCCGCGGTGGCCGCCGCCAGTTGAGGGTCGGGACCTCGGTGCCTGTCGTGCACCAGCCGGCGACGGAAAAAGTCGGCCAGCCAGAAATCCCCGCCGGCCGGCCGGCCGTATTGTCGGGCATGTTGCGGCGTCGCCCCGCGGTCGACGGTCTCTCCGACGAGGCACTGCTGAGTGGTCTGGCCATGGGGGACCCGGCGATCGACGTGGCGTTCGTCCGCCGGTTCCAGCGGCGCGTCTACGGGCTGGCGTTGAGCCTGGTGGGCGACGCCGGTCTGGCCGACGACATTGCCCAGGAGGCGCTACTGCGGGCCTGGCGCCACGCGTCGGTCTTCGACCCCAGGCGGGGATCAGTGGCCACCTGGCTGCTCACCATCACCCGCAACCTGGCCATCGACGCCCTGCGCCTGCGCCGGGCGGTACCTACCGACCCCGCCGCCCTGGTCGACCTGCAGGACCTCTCGGAGAGCCCCGACGACGCCGCAGCCGGCGGCGACTCCGCCCGTCGGCTCCGCCAGGCGATCTCCGCGCTCCCCCCCGAGCAGCGCCGCGCCCTGGTCCTGGCCTCGTTCTACGGCCGGACGGCCCAGGAGATCAGCGTGTCCGAGGGCATCCCGTTGGGCACCGCAAAGACCAGGATCCGGGCGGGGATGACCAAGCTGCGGGGGGCCATGCTGGCCCAGGAGGCGCCGTCGTGACCGCCGGCCGGTATGCGAACGATCTCTCCTGTGCCGACCTGCAGTCGCTGGCTGCCGAGCTGGGGCTGGGTGTGCTGGCCGGCGTGCCGAGGGCTCGGGCCATCGCCCATCTGGACGCCTGCCCGGCATGCCGGGCGGTGGTCGACGACATGGCGGCCATTGGCGACTCCCTCCTCACCCTCGGGCCCGAGGTGGATCCGCCCGCCGGCTTCGAGACCCGGGTACTGGCCCGCCGGCGGGCGGGCCGGCCGGGCCGGCCTCGCCGGCGGCTGCGCATGGTCGCCCTGGCCGGTGCGGTCGTCACCATTTCCGCCGGCGCCGTCGCCGCCGCGGCCGGGCTGGCCGGCCACCATGGCGGCGGGTTCCAGGTCCTGCACCCGGCCCAGGTTTCGGCCCTCGGCGGCCGACAGCTCTCGGTCAGCGTGCTCCGCCAGCACGGTCACCAGGACGGCCAGGTGTTCTTCTTCGAAGGGCAGCCGTCGTGGGTGCTCATGACCGTCGACGGCGACGGCCCCAGCCGCCAGCTCACCTGCCAGCTCCAGTTGGCCGGGGGCCAGACGGTCACCCTGGGCACGTTCACCGTGGCGCAGGGCTACCGCTCGTGGGGCGCCACCGTCACCGTCGATCCCCACCGTATCCGAGCCGTCAGGCTGGTCGACGCCCAGGGCCACCCGGTCGCCTCCGCCATCCACTGATCCGCCGGCGGCGGCGGGCGCCGCTTCGGGCTGCCGCCCGGGCCCGTAGCCGCAATTTCGACGTTTGCTGGCGTCGCACTCTTGGACGCCTTCAGCCCTTTGGACCGATCCTGTCGATATCTCGACAGCAAGCGTCCATACGTCCATACGTCCATACGGCCGAATACCAGGTACGTCCAAAGGTCGGAGGTCGGTCACCCAGTGCGGTGGGCTGCCGTGACTGCGCGGCGGACGCCTCCGGCCTGCCCTATCATCTTGTTGAGGCGTGGACGGGCAGGCCCCACGTCCAGGTCCATCGTGACCGGCCCGATGGAGCAGGTGCGGTCTATGGCGAGGTCCCAATGTTCGAGGTGCGCAAACAGGTCGACCCACCGGATCATCGCGCTGGACCGACGACGGCTGGACCGACGGCCGTCGTGGTGGAGATCTCGGGGGAGATCGACCTGGCCAGCGCACCGGAGCTGCGGGACGGCCTGATCTCGTTGGTCGCCGCCGGCCGTGCCGAGATCGTCGTCGACGGCTCCGGCGTCGAGTTCATCGACGCCAGTGGCATCAACGTGCTGCTGGACGCGGCTGATGCGGCGCGGCGGGCCGGAGGTCATCTGCGGCTGAGCCGGCCCAGCCCGTCGTTCCGCCGCCTGCTCGACCTCC
>JBOGGP010000062.1:0-11579 GCA_050744105.1 Acidimicrobiales bacterium | reverse complement strand
ACGGCATGCCTCCCTCCGGCTCGGACTGGCTCGACAGGGTGACTACAGCTCCTCGGCGAAGCTGCCCTGGCAGCGGTTGAACACCTTCAGGGCCACCACGAACAGGGCGCAGGAAAAGCCGATCACCGCCAGCAGCTGCCACAGGTACCACCACTGCCCGGCCTGGTCGGGCAGCACCGGCACCCCCTGGGGTGAGGTCTTGGCGTAGATGACCCGCTGGAAGGTGAGCACGATCGGCGTCATCGGGTCCAGGCGGTAGAGCACGAACAGCACGTGGCCGAGGACCGAGTGGCCGGCCAGGACGCTGTCGCGCACCCGGCGGTAGGTGATCAGGATTGGAGTGGCCCAGAACCACACCTGCAGGGCGATCTGCAGGGCGTGCTCCATGTCGCGGACCCTCACGTTGACGGCGGCCAGGAGGAGGCCGACGGCGGCGGAGAAGACCGTTAGGGCGACCACGGCCGGTACCAGCAGCGGCAGGTAGGCCACCGCCGGGCCGCTGCGGAACGCGGCCAGGAAGGCGGCCACCACGACGGCCTGCAGGCCCAGGTGGACCGTCGCCGCCCCGGTGGGGGCGATGGCCAGTATCTCCCGGGGGAACGACACCTTCTTGACGATCGCCGAGTGCGAGACGACGGCGCTGACCGAGACGGTGAGGGCCATGGTGAGCATGTTGAAACACAGGATCCCGCTGGCCAGGAACAGGGCGAAATGGGGCGTGCCGTTTTTCAGCAGGATCTGGAACACGACGTAGTACACGCCCAGGGTGCTGGCCGGGGTGAGCATCGACCAGAAGAACCCGAGTGCGCTCCCCTTGTAGCGGACCTTCAGCTCCTTGCGGGTCTGGGCGGCGAGCAGCTCCCGGTACGACCAGATGTCACGAACCTGCTGGCGCAGCGGTGGGCTGCCGGTTATGACCCGCAGGGGCAGCTCGGCCCGGCCGCCGGCGAGGGGGTCGGGACCGGCCTGGACCCGGTGGTCGAGGGCGGTCATGGCCGACAGGGTACTGGCAAGCCCTGGCCGCTGGCGCTGCCGGCCCCGGTGCCCGGGCCGGGCTAGCTTCGTAGCCATGCGTGTCGACGCCGCCCGGCCCGGGCGGCTGGATCCCCCGTTGCGCTATTCCCTGGCCGAGTTCGCCGAGGTCATCTTCGAGGCCTTCGGGATCGCCGGGGTCCGCCGGGTGGTCGAGATCGGCGCCGAGGGCGGCGCCTTCACCGAGCAGTTGATCGGCTGGTGCCAGGAGCGCCACGGGTCCCTGGTCAGCATCGACCCGGCGCCGAGCGACCTGGTCCGCCGGCTCGCCGCTCGATCCGACACGACGAGCCTCATGGAGGACACCAGCCACCGGGTGCTGCCCGCGCTGGCGCCGGCTGACGCCTATCTCATCGACGGTGACCACAACTTCTTCACCGTGAGGGGCGAGCTCGACACCATCCACACCACCTGCGAGCGGGAGGGTGTCCTTCCCCTCCTGGTGGCCCAGGACATGGGTTGGCCGGCGGGTCGCCGTGACCAGTACTACGACCCGGCCTCCCTGCCCGACGGCGCCGTCCATCCCCACGCCTATCAGGGGGTGGTCCCCTGGTCTGAGTCGACTGTCGACGGCGGGTTCCGGGGCGACGGCGAGTTCGCCTTCGCCCGGGTCGAGGGTGGACCGGCCAACGGGGTGGCCACCGCCGTCGAGGACTTCCTCGCCAGCCACCCCGGCTACCGGACGATCTACCTGCCCTGCATCTTCGGTCTGGCCCTGATGTTTCCCTCCGAGGCGCCATGGGCGGCCGAGCTGGCGGCGGCGCTGGCCGCCTACGACGACAATCCCCTCCTGGTGCGGCTGGAGTCCAACCGGATACTGCTCTACCTGATGGTGATCGACCTCCAGGACCGGCTGGAGCGCCAGAGGGGGCTCACCGCCACCGTCGAGGCCTCCCTGGTCAGCGCCGCCGACCTGGCCCGCACCGAGCGCGACGTCGCCCGACAGGAGGCTCGCCTGGCCATGGCAGAGCGCGACGCCGCCCGGCGCGACCTGGAGGCGGCCGGCGCCGGCGGGGCCACCGGCCCGCCCGGGCGGGGAGGATCGTTGGTGCCAAGGCTTCGGGCCAGCTGGCCACGGGTACCGTCCCGGCCCCGGGGCTGACCGCCGCCGAGCCCCCTCAGAGCCCGCCGAGCCCCCGCCGGCCGATGCGCCAGGCGCCCCGGCCGACGGCCCTCAGGCCACCGCTGGCGGACTCGCTGCGGATCTTGGCCCGGGTCCAGGCAAGCCGGGTCCCGAAGTCGGCCGGCCCCAGGTCGACCGCCCGGCGGGGGGTGGGCAGGGCCAGGACCGACAGGGCCACCTGGACCTCGGCCCGGTAGACGTCGCCGTCCACCCGGCCAGCGAGGGGCACGTGGATCTGAGGATCGTCGTTCCAGCCCACGGCCACCCCGTCGTAGAGCCACCGGCACCCGGAGAAGACCAGGCCAGCCAGCTCCGCCTCGTCCTGGATGCGCACCCGCCGGGCTTCGGGCGCCCCTCGCACGTCGAGGGTCAGGTCGATCCAGTCGATGCAGAACATCGCCGGATGGTCGCAGGGATCCAGGCGCAGCGCCTGGATGCCGGAGCGCTCGACCACGAAGCGCAGGTAGGACAGGCCGTTGCGGTTGGTGCGCAACGGCCGGCGCACGGGCGCGCCCCACCCCGAGCCGGTGTCGGCTCGCAGCTCGGCGCCGGCCGGGCGGCGGGCGGGCTCGAAGGCGCACGGCGCGATCTGGCCGTCGATCACCGCCCTGGTGGCCGCGGCCAGGCCCGGGTCGTACCCGGCGGCCAGGCCCATCGGCCAGAAGGCATCCCTCATGGTCATCTCGACCAGGTCCGGCGGCGACAGGTAGGGCACGAACGGGCCCAGCCGGTCAGGCACTATGCGCTCGCGATGCTCGGCGCCGAAGTTGTCCTCGTGGGTCCACAGCCCGAAGGTGCGGGCCTCGGTGGCGGTGGGATCGGTGACCGACGCCCGCAGGATCTCGAGCAGCATCGGCCGCTCCCGCCCGTCGAGGGCGGGCCACCCGGCAACGGTGCCGTCGTAGCGCAGCCATTCCTGCAGGAAGGCGCGGACCCCGTGCTGGGTCACCAGCTTGGAGACCACCTGCGCCGGCGGAGGCAGCGAGCTGTCGAGGATCGGGACGCCGCCGTCGCTGAAGTCGAGCACCGAGCCGCGGGTGGCCAGGCAGGCCTGCTCCACCACCTCGGGGCTGCGCCCGACCTGAGCCGTGGCGTACTCCGGGGTGCCGCACGAGGTCAGGAAGCCGTCGATCTCCAGGCCGTCGAGGATGCGGTCGCAGGCCACCTCGTTGGTGGCCAGGTAGAGGCCGACGAGCCGTCCTGGCATGCCCTCCATCCGCATGACGGTGGCCAGCTGGTGCTGGATCGTGCCCCCCCAGCCGACGTCCACCAGCACCACGGGGCCGGGGTCCGCCCCCGTCTCCTCGGCGCCCACGGTGGAGTCGAGGTAGGCCAGCAGGCGCTTCCTGGCTCGAGCCGACTCGGCCAGGATGCGGGCACGGAGGTGGTCGCTGCCAGCCAGGGCGCCGATCACCTCGGCCGCCACCTCGGGCTGGTCGAGCGAGGTGGTCTCCAGGTGGCGCCACTCGGGAACCTCGCCGGGCAGCAGACCCAGGTTGCTCAGGTATTGCCCGACCGTGGGGCGCATGCGGCGCACCAGCAGGCCGCGCAGCTCCTCTTCGTCGGCCTCGGCCAGGCAGGCCCGGGCGGTGACGTGGCGGGACAGCCAGATGGGTCGGGCGGCCAGGCCGTGGCGGGCGCCGGCCGGGCCGCCGCTCGAGGGGTGGGGGACCCCGGCGCCGCTCCGCACCGCGCGGTGGGCGGCCACCCGGCCGACCAGGTCGGCCAGGAACTCCCCCTCCCGCATCATGCACCAGACGTTCACCGCCCCGAGCTCGGTGGCCCGGCGCCAGACCCACTCGGCGAAACCGGTGAGCACCGGCCCGAGCACGGTGGCCCCGAAGTGCCAGGCAGCGGCCAGGTCGGGGGCCAGGTCGGCGCACTCGAGGCGCCCGGCCACCTTGGCCCGCAGACCGGTAAGACCGAAGTCGCCCGATACCGGATGCACCATGAGCGGCGAGGGGCCGGCCGGCTCGGGAGGCAGGGCGCCGTCGCGACGGAGGACGGCCTCGGTGGCAGGGGTCGACCGCTGGTAGTGCAGGGTGCGGATGCCGAGGCCGGAAGGGACCTCGACGTCGGACAGGGCCTCGTCGCCGACGTGGAGCAATCGCGCCGGTGGGACGTCGAGCATCTCGAGCACCAGCTTCCACAGGCCGTTGGCCTTGTGCACCCCGAACCCGCAGGACGGGAACAGTCGCGTGCCCCGCAGGACCTCGAGCTCGGGACGGGCAACCAGGCGGGCCAGGCGGCGGGCGCTGAAATAGGTGTTGGACACCAGCACCACCTCGCAGTGGCGCTCGGCGGCGTAGGCGGCCAGGCCGGTCACGTCGAGATCCGGGTAGGTGATCCGTCGCTCCAGGGCCGACTCGATGTCGGCCATACGCACCGGGTCAGGGCGCGTGAGGACCTCGGGGGGGAATTCGGCCCAGATCTCCTCCAGGCTTACCTCGGTGCCACCTGTGCCTGCCTGACGCCGAGCCCGGGCCCGGGCTTCGGCGGCTATGCGCAGGCGGCGCAGTGACGACGGGTCGACCCACGGCTGGAGGGACCCGGCCCCGGCCAGCTCGTGACCGAGCAGCAGGAAGGCGTCGGTGGGCCGGGGAACGGCCCGCCACAGGAGCGTGTCGAAGACGTCGAGCGAGAGCACCGACACCGCGCCCTCGTCGATCAGGCGGCGACCCTCGGCCAGGCGGCCCCCTCCCCCCTGGGGCAGCCCAGTGACGTCCCAGGCAGGGGCGTCCGGGACCAGCGGGTCTGCCATCGCACCAGAGGCTACCGGAGGGCGCCCGGGGGCTCCGGGCCCCCGCCTGCTGGTAGTTTTTGAGATCTTGACCGTCGCCATCGGCATCGAGGGGGTCTCCAAGCGGTTCCGGCTCTACCACGAGTCGTTCTCCTCCCTCAAGGATCGGGTGCTCCATCTGGGCAAGATCCCCTACGACGACTTCTGGGCGCTGCGCGGCATCGACCTCGAGATCGGGGAGGGCTCGACGTTCGGCCTGCTCGGGCACAACGGTTCGGGCAAGTCCACCCTGTTGAAGATGATCGCCGGCATCCTCAAGCCCAACGAGGGGCGCATCCTGGTTCGAGGGCGCCTGGCCGCCCTCCTCGAGCTGGGGGCCGGCTTCCAGCCCGAGCTGAGCGGCAGGGACAACGTCTTCCTAAACGCCTCCCTCCTCGGGATGGCCCGCCGGGAGATCGAGCGCCGCTTCGACGAGATCGTGGCCTTCGCCGAGCTGGAGACCTTCATCGACCAGCAGGTCAAGTACTACTCGTCGGGGATGTACCTGCGCCTGGGATTCGCCGTGGCCGTCAACGTCGACCCCAACGTGCTGCTCGTCGACGAGGTGCTGGCCGTCGGCGACGAGAACTTCCAGCGCAAGTGCATCGAGCGAGTCCAGCAGTTCCAGCGCGAGGGCCGCACGATCGTAGTTGTCAGCCACAACGCCGACATGATCCGGCGGGTCTGCCACCAGGCCGCCGTGCTGGACGAGGGCCGCCTGGTGGCCTCGGGCGACACCGGGGAGGCGATCCGGGCCTTCCACGAGCACCTCCTGGCCCGCCAGCGACCGGCCGAGGCCCGAGCCTTGGCGGCCGCCCTGGGCGACGGGGATGGCGCCGTCGCCCAACGGCCCCTTAGCACGCTGAAGATCAGCGGTGTGACCATGGAGCCCGATGCCCGGGGCGGCCAGGTCCACCTGCAAGCCGGCCAGGCCCTGACGCTACGGGTCGGCTACCACGCCACCGAGGCGGTCGCCGGTGTCAACATGTGGGTCAACCTCCACGACATCGAAGGGCGCCTGATGTTCGGCTACAGCACCGCCATGGGCGGCCTCGCCCTCGACGGCCTCGCCGGGCATGGCTGGATCGAGTTCCGCTTCTCGGAGGTCCCGCTGCTCGAAGGAGACTTCATGTGGGCCATCGGGATGACGAGCCTCGACGGAGGCACGGTCTACGACATCCGCGAGCAGCAGGACCGCCTGTCAGTCACCAATCCGACCGACCGCATCGGCCAGCTAGGCATCCCGACCAGCGTGTCATTGGTCTCAGACGACAACCGGGGGGTCTCCGACGACAACCGGGGGGTCTCCGACGACAACCGGGGGGTCTCCGACGACAAGGCCGGGCGACGGACCGGGGTCCGGGGGGCCCGGGCCAGCTGAGCGACCGGTTCAGGCCGGCGCCGGCTCGGCCACGTCCTGGGCCTTCTCGATAACCTGGTCGATGAAGCCGTAGGCCTTGGCCGCCTCGGCGGTGAACCACCGGTCCCGATCGGAGTCGGCCTCGATGCGCTCGAGGGGCTGACCGGTGTGGAAGGCGATGCGCTCGGCCATCATCCTCTTCAGGTAGACGATCTGCTCGGCCTGGATGGCAATGTCGGCCGCCTGGCCCTGGGCCTGGCCGTGGGGCTGGTGCATGAGGATTCGGGAGTGGGGCAGGGAGAACCTCTTGCCTTTGGTCCCCGAGCACAGCAGGAACTGGCCCATGGAGGCGGCCAGCCCCATGCACACGGTGGAGACGTCGCAGGGAACGAACTGCATGGTGTCGTAGATGGCCAGCCCGGCGGTGACCGACCCCCCGGGGGAGTTGATGTACAGGCTGATGTCGCGCCGGGAGTCCTCGGCAGCCAGCAGCAGGAACTGGGCGCAGATGAGGTTGGCGCTGGTGTCGTCCACCTGGGTGCCGAGGAACACGATCCGCTCGCGCAGCAACCGCTGGTAGATGTCCGAGGAGCGGTCCCCACCGGGCGTCTGAGCAAGGGGATCGGGACTGTTCCGCACGGGCATGGGCTGGAGGATACTGCGGATCCCCGCCGTCTCGGCCCGTGGTCCCCATCCGGTCCCACCGTCGCCGAGGACCCCGCGGCTAGAGTTCCCCCGAGCCTGAGCAAGGTCTGGAGCGAGCCTCGTTTGAGAACCCCTACCCATACCCCCACCTATACCGGCGTGGACAACCTGGAGGTTCTCGAAGACGTCGCCGTCAACTACGTGGCATTCCTCGCCGGCTTGATCGGCCAGGCCTCCGCCGCCCCCCCGACCCTCGGTCCTGTCCTCGACTTCGGCGCCGGCGTCGGGACCTACGCCAAGATGGCCCGGCGATCCGGGTTCGACGTCACCTGCGCCGAGCTGGACCCCGGGCTGCGGCGCCGGCTGGCCGAGGACGGCTTTGCCACCACAGCCGACGTGGCCGCCATCGAGGACGGCCGGTTTGCCTTTACCTACAGCTTCAACGTCTTGGAGCACATAGACGACGACCTCGGTGCCCTCGAGGAGCTCCTCCGGGTGACCGCCCCCGGCGGCCGGCTGCTCCTCTACGTCCCCGCCTTCCCGCTGCTCTACAGCAGGATGGACGCCAGGGTCGGGCACCTGCGCAGGTACCGGGGGCCAGCGCTGGCCGATCTGGTCACCCGCAGCGGGTTCTGCGTGCAGAGCTGGTCGTACGCCGACTCCCTCGGCTTCCCCGCCTCCCTGGCCTACCGGCTCTTCGGGGGGGGGGACCTCGACCGGTGGTCCGTCGGGCTCTACGACCGGTGGGCGTTCCCGCTCAGCCGCCGTCTCGACACTGCCGCCGAGCGCCTGTTCGGCAAGAACGTGGTGCTTTGGGCCGGCCGGCCCGACAACGGCCCGTGAGCGGCGCCGGGGCCGGCGCCCGCGTCGCCGTGTTGGTCCCCTGCCACAACGAGGAGGCGTCGATCGCCCGGGTAGTCACCGATTTCGCCGCCGCCCTGCCCACCGCCGACATCTTCGTCTACGACAACGCCTCGAGTGACGACACCTTTGGCTGCGCCGTCTCGGCAGGAGCCGTCGTGTACCGGGAGCCCAGGCCGGGCAAGGGCAGGGTGGTGCGCCGGATGTTCGCCGACGTGGACGCCGACGTCTACGTCATCGTCGACGGTGACTCGACCTACGACGCCGCGGCCGCCCCCCAGATGATCGAGCTGCTGCGCCGCAACCGCCTCGACATGGTCGTCGGTGCCCGCCACCCGGTGGTGGGCGACTCCGGCGTCTACCGCAAGGGCCATTCCACGGGCAACGCCGCCTTCAGCCGGGCCATGCGAGCCCTGCTCGGCGGCGGCTTCACCGACATCTTCTCGGGCTACCGCGTCATGTCCAGGCGCTTCGTCAAGTCGTTTCCTGTCCAGTCGACCGGGTTCGAGATCGAGACCGAGCTGAGCGCACACGCCGTGGAGGTCAACGCCGCCTGCGCCGAGGTGTCCACCGCCTACGGCAGCCGCGGTGGCGACTCGGCCAGCAAGCTGCGGACCTACCGGGACGGGACCCGTATCCTCCTCACGCTGCTGCGCCTCTTCGAGGCCATGCGCCCGCTGCAATTCTTCGGCATCTGCTTCACGCTCCTCACCGCCGTGGCCCTGGTGCTGGGGGTACCGGTAATTGGTGAATATGCCCGCAGCGGCCTGGTCCTGCGGTTCCCGACGGCGATCCTGGCCGTGAGCGTCCAGGTCATCGCTTTCTTGTGCCTGGCCAGCGGCGTGATATTGAAGAGCGTGCGCCGTAGCCGCCAGGAGGCGCGGCTCCTGGCCTACCTGCACTACCCCGCCCCTCCGGGCCCCGACCCGGGACCACCGGTGGCGGACGGATCCCGACCCAGAGACGCCACCCGTCGCTGGTGAGGGAGCCGGCCGCCGGGCCCCGGCACCGGGCCCGCGCCACGCCGAGGGCGCCGGTGTCGTTTCGCCGGGCCTGGATCACGGTGTTCCTGGCGTTCGTGGCGGTGGGGACCTTCTGGAACCTGGCCCAGCCCCTCCTCTCGGGCGCCGACGAGGGGGAGCACTACATCTCGGGTGAAGCGGTCTACTCGGGCCAGATCCTCCCGCCGCTGGCCCGGCGCAGCACCACCCAGTTCGAGCCGGGCGTGGTCACCGTGCCGATCAGGCCCAACTTCGAGGTCCAGGACTGCTTCGTGGCCAAGCCGGACGTGTCCGCCGCCTGCGTGCCCACCCGGGCGGGGCCCCTCGGCGCCGGCCAGATCATCGACTACACAAGCCGGGAGCCACCCCTTCCCGCCTTCGTCAACGGTCTGCCCATCCACCTGCTGTCGTACCGGCTCGGCTTCTACCTCGGGCGGTTCCTCGACACCGTGGTGGGCGCCGGGTTCCTCGCCACCGCCGCGGCCCTGGCCATGTCCCGGGCCCGGCCCCTCCTGGCCGTCGGTGTGGTGCTGGCCGCCACTCCGTCGGTGGTCGCCGGCTTCGGGGTCCTCGGCTCGAGCCAGCTGGAGATAGGCGCGGCGACGGTCGTGTGGGTGACGACGGCGCTGGTGGTCACCGGCGAGGCGGCGACGAGGCGCCTGGTCGTCGTGTTGACCCTCGGGTCGATCGTGCTGCTGGGCTCGCGGCCCATCTCCTTCGTGTACCTCGCCCTCGCCGGGCTGACCCTCGTCGTGGCCGCCCGCCGTGGCCAGCTGCGGGCTCTCCTTGCCGCCCCCCTCGCCCGCGGCGGCATGATCGCCGTCCTGGCCGTCTTCGCCGGCGCCCTGGCCTGGTACAGGTTCGCCTCGGCCCCGGCCAACCCGTCCTACCTAGCCGTCAACCACCTCCCGGTGGTCCGGGGAGTCAGCGCCCGCCTGTCGCTGCTGATGGCCCAGACCCCGGGGAACTGGATCCAGGCGGTGGGGGCTGTCGGGTTCAACGAGTACAACGGGCCGTGGTACATGACCCTGCTGTGGACGGCGATGATCAGCGCGGTGGTGGCCGCTGGCCTGCTCTTCGCCCACCGGCGGCTGGTGGTCGTGGTGGGCGGCCTCGTCGTCGTGCTGCTGGCCCTGCCGCTGGTGACCCAGGGTCTGACCCTGCCGAGCACCTACCTCTACTGGCAGGGCCGCTACGACCTACCCACCATCGCCGGGATCGTGGTGCTCGCCGCCGCCAGCGCCGACCTCCACCTGGGGAACGTCCCTCAGCTCCGGCGCCTGGCCACTGGCCCGATCGTGGTGGCCGGGCTGCTTCAGATGGTGGAGTTCTTCGCCGTCCTGCACCGCTACGCCGTGGGTGTGGACGGCACGTTGGACCCGCTCGGGTGGCGGCATGGCTGGCACCCCCCCCTGCCTGTCGTGGTGCTGCTGGTGAGCGGCTTGGCGGCCATCGCCGCCTGCTACCTGTTAGTGCTCCGCCTGCAGCAATCGGTACTCGGTCCCGGAGGTGGCCCCCGGCCACCGGCGGCCCCGGCCGACAGCGCCGTTGCCAACCAGCCCCGTGGCCCACGATAACGGTAGTCTCACCTCCACGCGGGCGTGGCGAAAGCGGTAGACGCGCCAGGTTTAGGTCCTGGTCCCGAGAGGGATGGAGGTTCGAGTCCTCCCGCCCGCACCGACCGACCGACCCGACCGACCCGAGCGACCCCCCGGGCCGGCCTGCGGGCCCCCGAGTACGGCCGTCACTGCACGGTCGAGCAGGCGTAGTCCTGGTCCCAGGGGGAGACCGGTCCGTCGTAGCCGCTGCCCGTGTAGCCGTACTGGACGAGCATCGGCTTGCCCTCGGCGAAGTCGAACCCGCCCTGGGCGCAGAACGCGGTGGCGCTGTAGGTCCCGTCGTAGACGTTGCCGGCGCCGGCGATCCAGGTGGGCACCCCCGGCATCGGGTAGCTGCCGGCGATCTTGGCCCACTGGTAGGCGGTGCAGTACACCCCGGCGACGATCCCCTGGGACTGGTAGGCGTCGACCATGCCCTGGATGATCTGGGCGTTGACCACGGCGTCGGCGAAGTTCCACCCCTCGATGGTCTCCACGTCGAGCCACCACCTCTTGGGGTCGAGGCCCTGCTGGTGGACGAGGGCGACGGCCTGCAAGGCGTTGGTCCACCCCCAGTTGTAGCCGCAGGCCGTCGTGTCGGCCACCGCTGGGCACGCCTTGGGACCGGTCAGGGCGGTCGAAAGGTCCCCGTAGGCGCCGTCGACCGGAGTGGCTACCTGGTAAGCCTGCACCTGAGGGCCGGCCCACGCCGTCTGGCTGGTCAGGCACGGGTTGGGCCCGTACTGGACGTTGGCCGGCCCGTGGACCCCGATCCAGCCATTGGTGACCCCGACCACCGCTACCGGGGACCCGGTGGGCGGGTAGGGCTTGCCGCACTCAGGCCAGGAGATGTCGAAGCCGGCCGACCCGCCGTGGTCGGTGGCGGCGATGGCGATGGTCGGCGCCGGGCCCGGTTGGGCGCCGGCCGAGCCGAGGAAGGGGGCGTCGCCGAAGGAGAACACTCCCCCGTCGTGGGCCACCATCCAGTATCCGGCGCCATCGGGGGTGGCCGCCATCGTCACGATGGGCTGGTTGAGGGGGTGGGCACCCTCCGAGCCGTAGAAGCCGGCGTCGCCGAAGGAGAAGATGCCGCCGTCGGACGCCACCAGCCAGTAGCCGCCGCCGTCAGGGGAGGCGGCCATGGCCACGATCGGCTGGTTGAGGTGGGATCCCCCCTTGG
>JBOGGP010000061.1:0-11615 GCA_050744105.1 Acidimicrobiales bacterium | reverse complement strand
GTCGGGCTCGGGGGCGCGGCCCGTGCCCGTGCCCGGCGCCCTGCTCGAGGGCCTGGGCCGGCAGGCCGACCTGCGCGCCCTGGCTCCCGACCCGGACTACTCGGTCTACCTCAACGCCGCCTGGTCGCCGGGAGTGGCGCTGTTCCCGGCCGGCGCCCTGGCCTCGGCCACATCTGGCGGCCCGCCGGCGGGGTCGGCCGAGCAGCAGCGGGCCCAGCGAGCCTCGCTCGGCGGCGGCCGGCCGGTGCTGGAGGGAGCGAGCGGCGGATCGGGGCGAGGTGTCATCCCAACGGCGGGCGCCGTCTACGTGGCCAGCACCCGGAGCAGCCGTTGGGTGCTGCACTCGGGGGGCCGGGCGGTGGCGCCCGCCCCCGCCTTCGGGTGGGCCATGGTCTTCCCGGCAGCCGCCGGACCGGCCAACCTGTCGGTGTCGGCCCCGCTGTGGGGCAGGGCGGAAGCGGTGGTGGAGACCATCGCGTGGATGGCATTGGCCGGCGTGGTGGTAGCCGACGGTGGGCGCCGGCGCCGGGCTCGTCGCGCCGCCCGCCGGCTGGCGGGGACCGGTAGGGGTCACGGGGGCGGGTCGGGCTGGAGGGCCGCGGGGGCCGGCAGCCCGGCCCGTCGCCCGGCGCTGGTGGCGACGCGGTCCAAGCCGCCGGCGGCCGGTTATGACGACGAGGAGGCGTGGGGCGATGGCTGAGCGGCGGGTGGCGGCGATCGTCGCCATCGCCGGCCTGCTCGCCCTGGGAGGCGTGGCCGACCGCACCAGCGCCAGCCGCCCGCCGATAGCCCCGGCCCCGCCGGCGGTGCCGGTGGCGGCGCCGGCCGGCGCCCTGGCTTCGTCGTGGCTGTGCGCGGGGGCCACGGGGAGCTCGGGCGGGGCGGCGGCCGGAGTCCTGGTGGTGGCCAATCCCAGCCCCCGTCCCGTGGACGGCACCGTGACCATGATGCCGAGCAACCACGCTGCGCTTGCCCCCCGCCCGTTCCAGGTCGGCGCCGGATCCCGCCTGGCCATCCCCGAGTCGGTGCCCGACGGGGCTCCGTGGCTCGGGGCCGCGGTGGTGGTCTACGGCGGGGGGGTGGCGGTGGAGCAGCAGGTGAGCGGGACCCTGGGTCTGGCGGCGACGCCCTGTGCCACCGCCGGCGCGCCGCAGTGGTACTTCCCGACCGGCTCGACGCTGAGAGGGTCCACCGACGTGGTGAGCCTGCTCAACCCGTACCCGGCCGACGCCATCGTCGACTTCTCCTTCGTCACCGACCAGGGGGCAGAGGCACCCACCGCCTTCCAGGCGCTGGTCGTCCCGTCGCGGACCATGCTCGCCGTCGACCTGGGCACCCACCTGCGCCGGCGGACCACCATAGCCACCACGGTCAGCGTGCGCACCGGCCAGGTGGTCGCCTGGCAGACGCAGGTGTCCAGCCCGCCGGCGCCGGGTACCGCCGTCGTTGGGGGTCCGGCGCCGGCGGGCGCCGGGACGGGACCGCTCGACCCGGCACTGCCCACCGGGGGGGTGGTGCTCACGCTGGGAGCGCCGTCCCTCGGGGTCCGCTGGTGGTGGCCCGACAGCGCCACCGGTGGCGGGGTCACCGAGCAATTCGTCGTGTACAACCCGGGCCGGGCCGCGGCCCAGCTACGGCTCAGCTACGGGTCCGGCACCGCCGAGGCCCAGGCCGAGCCGGTGACCGTCGGGCCCGCCAGCGTGGTGACGGTGACCACCACGGCCCAGAGCGAGCCGGCGGCGGGGGGCGCCAGCGACGTCACCCTGAACAGCACCAACGGGGTACCGGTGGTGGCTGCCCGTTCGGTCACCGCCCTGGCTCCGTCGTCCCGCACCGGTCTCGGCGTCCTGCTCGGTGGCCGCATGGCGGCGCCGCGGTGGCTCCTGGCCGCCGGCGGTGCCACCAGCCATTTCGACGAGTGGGTCGAGGTGCAGGACCCGGGGCCGGCGCCCGCTCAGGTGTCGCTGTCGGAGGTCGCCGCCGGGGGCCTGCAACCACTCGGCGGCCTCCAGGGCCTGGCGGTGCCCGCCGGCGGGCGGGTGGCCGTCAGGGTTGCCGACCACGTGGCCCAGCCGTTCGGCGCAGCCCTGGTGGTGTCGGCCACCACGCCGGTGGTGGTCGAGCGTGACATCTACACGGCCGGGGGTCTCGGGATAGGGCTGGCCACCGGCGTACCCCTTGCGTCCTAGACCGAGAGGGCTGGTGCGACCCTGCGGGCTGGTGCGACCCTGCGGGCTGGTGCGACCCTGCGGGCTGGTGCGACCTGCGGGCTGGTGCGACCTGCGGGCTGGTGCGACCTGCGGGCTGGTGCGACCTGCGGGCTGGTGCGACCCTGCTGGCGCTAGTCGCGACCCTGCCGACGGTTGGCGGGGGCGCCCACCACCGGGGCCTGGCCGGGTGTGGCCTCGGGGTCGTGGCCGTCGACGCTTACCGTCTCGGCGAAGCGGGGGACGCTGGCGGCGGTGTGGTCGTGCACCGGGCGCCCGTAGGCCAGGTCGACCAGCCGGCCGACCTCGACGCCGTCGATCGTCTCCTTCTCGATGAGCGCCGAGGCCACCGAGGACAGGCCCCGGCGGTGCTCGGCCAGCAGCCGGGAGGCCCGAGCCTCCTGCTCGCGCAGGATTCGCTCGACCTCCTCGTCGATGACCCGGGACGTGACGTCGCTGTAGTCCCGTGAGTGCATCAGGTCCTCCCCGAGGAAGACCTGGGCCTCCTGTCCCCAGGCCATGGGGCCGATGCGCTCGCTCATGCCGAACTCCCGGACCATCTTGCGGGCCATCTCGGTGGCTCGCTGGAGGTCGTTGGAGGCGCCCGTGGAAAGGCTGCCGAGCACCAGCTGCTCGGCGCAGCGCCCCCCCATCATCACGCACACGGCGTCCTCGATGTACTCCCGCCAGTAGGTGTGGCGCTCCTCGATGGGCAGCTGCTGGGTGACGCCGAGGGCCATGCCCGTCGGCAGGATGGTCACCTTGTGGACCGGGTCGGCGTCGGGCAGGACGTAGGCCAGCACGGCGTGGCCACCCTCATGGTAGGCCGTGGCCTCCTTTTCCCGGTCGGACAGCACCGTCGACTCCCGGCGCTGGCCCATCAGGACCCGGTCCCGGGCGGCCTCGAAGTCGACCATGTGGATGGCCTGGACCTGCCGGCGCACGGCGTGGAGGGCGGCCTCGTTGACCAGGTTGGCCAGGTCGGCCCCGCTCATCCCCGGCGTGCCGCGGGCCACCACGTGCAGGTCCACGTCGGGGGCGACCCGCTTGTCCTTGCAGTGGACCGACAGGATGGGCAGGCGCTCCTCCAGGTCGGGCAGGGGTACCACTATCTGGCGGTCGAAGCGCCCGGGGCGCAGCAGGGCCGGGTCCAAGATGTCGGGCCGGTTGGTGGCGGCCATCATCACGATGCCCTCGGTGGCCTCGAAGCCGTCCATCTCCGACAGCATCTGGTTGAGGGTCTGCTCGCGCTCGTCGTGGCCCCCGCCCAGGCCGGCACCCCGCTTGCGGCCTATCGAGTCGACCTCGTCGATGAAGATGATGGCCGGCGCCTGCTTGCGTGCCGTCTGGAACAGGTCCCGCACCCGGGACGCCCCGACACCCACGAACATCTCCATGAAGTCCGATCCCGTAACCGACATGAACGGGACCCCGGCCTCGCCGGCCACCGCCCGGGCCAGCAGGGTCTTGCCCGTGCCCGGCGGGCCTACGAGCAGGACTCCCTTGGGTATGCGGGCCCCGATCTCCTTGAACCGGGTGGCCGATCGCAGGAAGTCGACGACCTCGCGGATCTCCAGCTTGACCCCGTTGTAGCCGGCGACGTCGGCGAAGGTGGTCCGGGGCCGCTCCGTCGTGTACACCTTGGCCTTGGACCGGCCGATCGACATGATCCCGCTCATCTGACCCTGGGCCCGGCGGCTGATCCACACCAGCAGCCCGATGGCCAGGGCGGCGTAGATCAGGTAGGGCAGGATGCTGGCCCACGCGCTGGTGGTGTTGGTCTTGAAGTGCAGGCCCCCACCCGGTACGTCCTTGGTCAGCAGCTGGATCTCCGAGTCGGTGGGTATCGGCCCGGCGACGCTGAAGTGGTGGTTGGAGGTGTCGGTGTAGGCGATCTCGCCGGTGTCGTTGTTGACCGTCGCCGTCGCCACCTGCCTCGAGGTGACGGCCTGGACGAACTGGCCGTAGGACCGCTCGGGGGAGCGGGACGAGCCGAGCAGGCTGGAGAACACCAGCGCCAGCACCACGACGGTGAACAGGATGACGGCCGCCCAGCGCCAGTTGCGCTCCGGTCCCTGGGAGGGCGGCCCGCTGGCCGGCCGGGATCGTCCGGGCCGCAGGTCTCCCGGCTGGCGACTCATGGCCCCATGGTATGCGCCAGCAGCCCGGTAGCACCTACCCCCCCCGGCGAGGCCATCCCCGTGATCCGGATCCGACCGGGATAGCGTTGACGGGCATGGATCGCCAGTCGGTGTGCGCCCGTCCCGGATGCCAGGCGCCGGCTGCGGCGTGGCTCACCTACGCCTACCAGAGCAGGCAGGTGTGGCTCGACGACCCCGGCAGCGGCGAAGGGGACCGGTGGCCGATGTGCGCTACCCACGCCGGTCGGCTGAAGGTCCCCCAGGGATGGTCGCAGATGGACCGCCGGACGGGCCGGGCGACGGGCGGCGGCCCGCCCGAGGCGCTCGCCTCGTGAGTGACCGGCCCCCCGGTCAGTCGAGGTCCACATCATGAGCGGGCGGTGAGAGCGCCGGGGGCCCGGCCCCCGGACCACCACCTCGGCCCCACCGGCCTCGGCGAAGCCGCCGCCGGCTTCGTGGCCGGCCTGCTGCTGTCGGTCCTGGCCGTCTCGGCGGTCACTGCCGCACTAGGGATCAAGGCCACCCCACCGTTGCCGGTGGCGGTCCTCGCCGCCGACGTGATCGGGCTGTGGGTGGGCCTGGTGGGGGCGGTGGCGCTGGTCAGCCGGACCAAGGGCACGAGGAGCCTGTCCCGGGACTTCGGCCTGCGGATGGGGGCCTGGTGGGACCTTCCCCTCGGCGCGGCCCTGGGGCTGGCCTGCCAGTACGGGCTGATCCCGTTGCTCTACCTCCCCTTCGAGCACCTCGACCCCGGGCTGCGCCATCAGCTAGGCCAGCCTGCCCAGGCCGACACCGCCTCGGTGCACACCGCCGGCGCCCTGGCCGTCATCCTCCTGCTGATCGGCGTCGGCGCGCCGGTGGTCGAGGAGCTGTTCTTCAGGGGGCTGGTCCTGCGCAGCGTGGGCCGCCGGCTCGGCGCCCCGGCGGCCGTCGTCGTCAGCGCCGGGCTGTTTGCCCTGGCCCACTTCGAGGCCTTGCAGTTTGCCGGCCTGGCCGCCTTCGGGGTGGTCCTGGGCGTCGTCGCCTGGCGGACGGGGCGGCTGGCGCCGGGCATCGCCGCCCACGCCGCCTTCAACGCCAGCGCGGTGATCTCGATCGTCCACCTGCACTGAATCCCGGCCACACCCGCCGGCCACACCCGCCGGCCAACCCGCCGGCCAACCCGCCGGCCACACCCGCCGGCCACACCCGCCGGCCAACCCGCCGGCCACACCCGCCGGCAGCTGATCCTGCTGTCCCAAAGCAGGCTGGTCCTGCTGTCCCAAAGCAGACGGCGCGGAAGTGGCTTCCTCGGTGTCCGATTTGCCGGCCACCCCTTCAAGGGAGACCCCGGCGAGGTCGAAATTCGGGTGGAAGGAAGGAAGGAAGTGTCCAGCCCCACCCGCGGGCTGGGCCCGGGAGTCAGCCCATGAAGTGCCCCCGCTGCCGGACCCGCCAGATGGTCGTCATCCAGCTCCAGCTGGGCGGCGAGGCGGTGTGGATGCACAGCTGCTCGGCCTGCGATCTGCGATGGTGGCAGGGCAGCGCCGGGACGCTTGCCCTCGACGGGGTCCTGTCCAGGGTGGCGAGGCGCTGAGAGCCCGGCTCTCGCCCGGGACGGCGCCCGGGCGCCCGGCGAACGGCCTGACACCCCTAGTGCGGCCGTGGCGGGCAACATGTCGGGTCGTGACCGTGCTCGACCCGCCCCGAAGCGAGCGACCTGCCAGCGCCCAAGGCCCGGCCCGCCCGCCCGAAGGGCCGGCTCACCTCGCCCCCGAGTCCGGCGGGGGCGCCGGCCGGTGGTTCGGCCGGGTGGTCAACCGGCTCCTCCAGCCGGAGACGGCGCTCAGCCTGCTGGTCGTGGTGGCATGCACCTTCTTTATCTTCGTCCAGCTGCAGCCGTCCAACCTGCTTGCCAACACCACTCCTACGGGTGGGGACATGGGCGCCCATGTGTGGCTTCCCTGGTACGTCGAGCACTACCTCCTGCCCCACTTCCAGGTGACGGGCTGGACGATGGACTGGTACGCCGGCTTCCCCGTCCTCACGTACTACTTCCCGCTCCCGGTGCTGATGATCGCCGCCGCCAACGTGGTCCTGCCCTACGACCTAGCCTTCAAGCTGGTCACCGCCATCGGCCTCCTGGCCCTGCCGGCGGTGGCGTGGGCCTTCGGGCGCCTGGCCCGGATGCCCTTCCCCGGTCCGGCCTGCCTGGCCGCCGCCACCCTGCCCTACCTGTTCTCCCGGGAGTTCACCATCTACGGGGGCAACATCGCCTCCACCATGGCGGGGGAGTTCAGCTTCTCCATCAGCCTGGCGTTCGCCCTGGGCTTTCTAGGCGTGATGGCGCGGGGTCTGGACACGGGACGCCACCGGCTGCTGGCCTCGCTGCTCCTGCTCGGCGCCGGCCTGTCGCACCTGCTGCCCACCGTGTTCGCCGTGGCCGGGGCCGTGGTCCTCACCGCCATGTACCGGGACCGCCGGCGGTGGCGCTGGACGCTGCCGGTCCTGGCCGTGGCCGGACTGCTCAGCGCCTGGTGGTCACTCGCCTTCGAGCTGCGGCTGCCGTATGCCACCAACATGGGCTACGAGAAGGTCACCACCTACCTGAGCACCCTCTTCAGTGCCAAGCTCACCTGGCTATTCGTGGTCGCGGCGATCGGGGCGGCCCTGTCGCTGGCCCGCCGGTCTCGGGTGGGTGTCTTTTTCACCACCATGGCCGTGCTGTCCGCCCTGGCGTTTCGCGTCGCCCCCCAGTCGCGGCTGTGGAATGCCCGTGTCATCCCCTTCTGGTACCTGTGCCTGTACCTGCTGGTGGGCGTGGCGTTCTTCGAGGTGGGCCGGCTGGTCCTCGACGTTCGCCGGGGCGACCTGGTCAACCCGCTGCGAGGGCCCGAGGTCTGGCGCTGGCCGGGATGGCGGGCGCCGGCCACCTTCGCCGTGCCGGTGGTGACGCTGCTCGCCGCCATCGCCTGGGTGGGCTTCCCGCTGCGCATCCTGCCCTTCGGCCACATCGACAGCGCCACCGGCAAGTACGACTGGCTGGGCATCACGAGCAGCGACCAGTCGTTCGTGCCAGACTGGGTGCGCTGGAATTACAGTGGCTACGAGTCGGCGGCCAAGCCCCGGCGCAACGAGTACTTCGCCCTGATGGCGGCGATGCGCCAGGTGGGCCGGACCACCGGTTGCGGCCGGGCCATGTGGGAGTACCAGCCCGAGCTCAACGACATGGGCACTCCTGACGCGCTGATGCTCCTGCCCTACTGGACCAACGGCTGCATCGGGTCGATGGAGGGCCTCTACTACGAGTCCTCGGGGACCACGCCCTACCACTTCCTCGACGCCGCCGAGCTGTCGGTGCAGCCCTCGGACCCGGTCCGGGGGCTGCCCTACGCCACCAGCCCCGACGTGGCCATCGGGGTCGACCACCTGAAGATGTTCGGGGTCAGGTACTACATGGCCATCTCGCCGACCACCGAGGCGCAGGCCGACGCCGATCCGTCGCTGCGCCTGGTCAAGCGGCTCGGGCCTTACAGCGTCAACTACACGACGGGGCCGACCACCGGGGTCCAGCAGCGCTACTGGAACATCTACCAGGTCCTCGGATCGACCCTGGTCACCCCCCTCGCCAACCAGCCCGTGGTGATGAGAGGTGTCGCCGGCGGCAACTCGGCGTGGTTGGACGCGTCCGTGTCCTGGTACGACGACCCCAGCCGCTGGAGCGTGTACGAGACGGCGTCGGGCCCAGCCTCCTGGGCCCGGGTGGGCGCCAGCGACCGCACCCCTCCGGCCCGGCCCCTCCCGCCGGTGACGGTTAGCAACGTGAAGGTGGGGGAGCAGTCGATGTCGTTCACGGTCAGCCGCACCGGCGTCCCCGTGGTGGTCAACACGTCCTACTTCCCCAACTGGCGGGCCAGCGGGGCCACCGGGCCCTACCGGGCGGCGCCCAACGTGATGGTGGTGGTCCCGACCTCGCACCACGTCTCGCTCGGCTACGCCCCCACCGGGCTCAACTGGTTCAGCTACCTGCTGACCGCCCTCGGGGTGGCCGGGGCGGTGGCGCTGTGGCGGGTCGGCCAGGTCGTGTGGCCGCCCCGGCGCCGGCGGCGAGCGGCCCCGGCAGGCCCCCTCGACGCCACCGCCGAGGGCGCCCCCCTACCGGGGGAGGACGGTCCCGATCTCCCGACCGCCGTGCCTGCCGACCCCGCGGCCGCCCCGAGCTACTGAGCTCGCTCGCTAAGGTCAGGTGCGATGTCCGCCCCGGAACCGCCATCCCTCGATCCCGCCAACCTGGAGCGGGTGTTCAAGGCCTACGACATCCGGGGGACGGTGCCCGACCAGATCGACGAAGCCCTGGCCCGGGCGGTGGGGGAGGCCTTCGCTGGCTTTGCCCTGGACCGGGACGGCTCGGCGCCCGCCGGCCGGCGCCGGGTGGTCGTCGCCCGGGACATGAGGCCGTCGGGGGAAGGCCTGGCCGCGGCCTTCGCCGCCGGCGTCACCTCGACCGGCGCCGACGTCGTGGACATCGGGCTCGGCTCCACCGACGAGCTCTACTACGCGTCGGGGGCCCTGGACTCGCCCGGGGCCATGTTCACCGCCTCGCACAACCCGGCCCGCTACAACGGGATCAAGCTGTGCCTGGCGGGGGCCCGGCCGGTCGGGGAGGAGACCGGCCTGGCCGAGATAATGCGGGCGGTCGGCTCTGGCGCCGGGCGGGCCGCACCGGGCGCCACCGGCCCGGGCCGGGTCAGCCGGCGCGACGTGCTCGGCGACTACGCAGCCAAGGTCCGCTCCTTCGTGGACCTGGCCGCCCTGCGCCCGCTCAAGGTGGTGGCCGACACCGCCAACGGAATGGGCGGCCTGGTGGTGCCGGCGGTGTTCGAGGGCCTGCCCTTCGAGCTGGAGATCCTATTCGGCGAGCTCGACGGCAGCTTCCCCAACCACCCGGCCGACCCGATCCAGCCCGAGAACCTGGCCGACCTGCGCCGGCGGATCGGCGAGACTGGGGCCGACGTGGGGCTGGCCTTCGACGGCGACGCCGACCGGTGCTTCCTGGTCGACGACCTGGCAAATCCGGTGTCGGGCTCCACCACCACCGCCATGGTGGCTGCGGCCATGTTGGAGAAAGAACCCGGCGCCGTGGTCCTCTACAACTTGATCTGTTCCAAGTCCGTGCCCGAGACAGTCTCAGAGGCGGGTGGCAAACCGCTGGTAACCAGGGTGGGGCACTCGTTCATCAAGGCGGTCATGGCCGACACCGATGCCGTCTTCGGTGGCGAGCATTCGGGCCACTACTACTTCAGGGACAACTACCGTGCCGACTCGGGCTCGATCGCCGCCCTGGTGGTCCTGGAGGTGCTGTCCAAGTCGGACCAGCCCCTGTCGCAGCTGCGGAAGGCCTTCGAGCGCTACTCCGACTCCGGCGAGATCAACACCGAGGTGGCCGATCCCCGCGGCGCCATCGAGGCGGTGGCCGAGGCGATGGCCCGCCGCTACCCGTCTGCGAGCCAGAGCCGCATGGACGGCCTCACCGTGGACGCCGGCGACTGGTGGTTCAACCTGCGGCCGTCCAACACCGAGCCCCTCCTGCGGCTCAACCTCGAGGCGGCCACGGCCGGAGCCTGCCGCCGCCGGACCGACGAGGTCACGGCCGTCGTGGCCGAGGTCGGCTGACCGTGCTCGACCCGCGGCTTGTCGAGATCCTGGCCTGCCCGGAGGACAAGGGCCCCCTGCTCTACTTTCCCGACGAGGAGACCCTCTACAATCCCCGGCTGCGCCGGCGCTACGGCATAACCGACGACATCCCGATAATGCTCATCGACGAGGCCACCACCCTGCCCGAGACCGAGCACGAGCGGCTGATGGCCAAGGCCGAGGCCGACGGCGTGAAGCCCACCTTCGCAGCGGGCACATGACGGTCCTGGACACGGTGGGGATGTTCGGCCTGGCCGAGTCGCTGCCCGAGCAGGCCGAGCAGGCGGTGGCGAGGGCCCGCCTGGTCGAGGGCCTGCCAGCGGCCGAGACCGTCGAGCAGGTCGTCATCGTCGGCATGGGGGGCAGCGGCATCGCCGGGGACGTCCTGGTGGCGGCGGCGGCCCCGTTCCTGCCCGTCCCGGTGGTGGTCGTCAAGTCCTACGAGTGCCCGGCGTTCGTGGGGGAGGGCACGCTGGTCTTCGCCGTCTCGTGCTCGGGCGACACCGAGGAGACCGTCCAGGCGGCCTCCGACGCGGCCGTGTCGGGGGCGCGCATGGTTGTGGTCACCAGCGGCGGCGAGCTGGCCCGGCTGGCCGGCAGCTGGGGGGCACCCACGGTCGCCGTGCCCTCCGACATCGCCCAGCCCCGGGCGGCCCTGGCGGCGTTGGCCATGCCGCCGCTGGTGATCCTGGAGGAGATCGGCCTGTTTCGGGGAGCGGCTCACTGGATAACGCAGGCCATCGACCAGCTGAAGCGCCGTCGCGACGCCCTGGCCCTCGACGGCGACTCGAGCGCAGCCGCCGACCTGGCCCGCCGGGTCGGCCGGACCATCCCGCTGATCCACGGTGGGGGGGCGATCGGGACCACCGCCGCCCAGCGTTGGAAGACCCAGGTCAACGAGAATGCCAAGGCGCCGGCGTTCTGGGCGGCCCAGCCCGAGCTGTGCCACAACGAGGTGTGCGGCTGGGGCCAGCACGGCGACGTGACCCGCCAGGTCCTGACCGCGGTGTCCCTGCGCCACGACGCCGAGCACCCCCAGGTCGGCCGGCGGTTCGAGCTGGTGGGCCGGCTGCTGGCCGAGGTGGTGGCCGACGTCGTCGAGGTGCGGGCCGAGGGCGACGGTGACCTGGCCCAGCTGTTCGACCTGTTCCTCTTCGGAGACTACGTGTCGCTGTGGATGGCGGCCCACGCCGGGGTGGATCCCGGGCCGGTGCCGGCCCTGGTCGACCTAAAGCGGCAGCTGGCCGGGGCCGGGCCGCTAGCCTGAGCTCCGGGCCCGGGCGGGTCTGTGGTTGAAAGTCGATGCCAGTCGCAGGCGAAACGACCCACGTAAGGCAACCCGTGGTTGCCGAGCATGGTGCGGTTTAGAGGTAAGTCCTGCCCGCCGGCGGGCCATCGGGCCCGGGGCGGAGACGGCGCTAAGCGGGATCCCCGGTGGTGACGGGCGCAAGCCGCCGCCAACGGCCCGGCAACGCCGCAGCAGGCGGGTGTGGGGTCAAAGACCAGGTCAGCCGCCCGGGCCCGGCGACGCCGCCGCAGGCGGGTGCGGGGTCGCCGTGCTGGCCACAGGCGCCAGGGTCAGCCGCCCGGGCCC
>JBOGGP010000060.1:0-11620 GCA_050744105.1 Acidimicrobiales bacterium | reverse complement strand
CCACGGGGGAGGCCGGCGGGGCGGACACGGGGGAGGCCGGCGGGGCGGACACGGGGGAGGCCGGCGGGGCGGCCCCGGGGGAGGCCGGCGCCGACTGCGGCGCTGACCTGCTGGCCATGCTGGTGGACCCGTCGTGGGTGTACCGCCAGTACGACCACCAGCTGTTCCTCAACACGGTGGTGGGTCCCGGGGGCGACGCCGCCCTGCTCCGCCTGGCCGCTCCGGGGGTGCGCCCCGGCCCCGGGGCGGCGGCGGCCATGGCGCTGTCGACCGACGGCAACCACCGGTGGTGTGCCGTCGATCCCCGAGCCGGCACCGCCCTGGTGGTGGCCGAGTCGGCCCTCAACGTGGCCTGCGTGGGCGCCCGCCCGGTGGCCCTGGTCAACTGCCTCAACCTCGGCAACCCCGAGCACCCCGAGGTCATGTGGCAGCTGTCGGAGGCCGTCGACGGCATGGCCGAGGCGTGCCGGGCCCTGAGCATCCCGGTCGTGGGCGGCAACGTCAGCCTGTACAACGAGAGCCGGGGGACAGACATAGACCCGACGCCGGTGGTCGGCACCCTGGGGCTGGTCGACCGGCTGGAGCGCCCCCCGCCCGGCATCGCCCTGGCCCCCGGGGGCCGCATCCTGCTGCTCGGCGGTGGGGGGGTGCCGGCGCTGGGCGGGTCGCTGTGGGCGGCGACCCGCGGGGGCGGGGAGGGCGGGCCGCTGGCGCCGCTCGACCTGGCCATGCACGCCCGGCTCCTCGGCCTGGTCGCCGGCCTGGTCAACGGGGAGCTGGCCGCCGGCGGGCTGGTCGGGGGGGTCCACGACGTGGCCGACGGCGGGCTGGGCGTGGCCCTGGCCGAGATGGCGGTGCAGTCGGGGGTCGGCTTCAGGGTGGCCGGGGTGGCCGGGCCGCTGGGCCTGTTCGGCGAGGCCCCGTCCCGGGTGGTGGCCTGCGTGGCGCCCGAGGCAGTGGCGGTCGTCGGGCGCCTGGCCGAGGCCGCCGGCGTGGGGTGGGCCGAGATCGGCGACGCCGGCGGTGACCGCATGGTGGTCGAGGGGCTGGTGGACGTAGGGCTGGCCGAGGCCACCGAGCGGTGGCGGGAGGCGCTGCCGGCGACCGTCGGCGGCCGGGCCCGCTAGCGCCGCACGGAAGGCCACCCACGACACATGGTGACGGCAGGCCCCCTCGAGGCAGGAGCTCGGAAGGCAGGAGCCCGGAAGGCAGGAGCCCGGAAGGCAGGAGCCCGGAAGGCAGGAGCCCGGAAGGCAGGAGCCCTGAAGTTAAGAGCCCAGGGCGCCATCGAGGCGAGGAGGGCGGGGGCCTACGACTTCCAAGTCGACGTCGGGCGGGTGCGCCTGCGCAATCCGGTGATCGCCTCTTCGGGTACCTACGGGTACGGCCTCGAGCTGGAGTGCTACGGCGACCCGGGCCAGCTCGGCGCCGTGGTCGTCAAGTCGCTGACCGTGGAGCCGCGGAGGGGCTTCGCCCATCCCCGGGTCGCCATGGTGGGGGAGCCGGGGTCCATGATCAACGCCGTCGGCGTGGCCAACCCGGGGATCGAGCGCTGGGCGGAGTCCGTCCTGCCCTCCATGTTGGACCACGGCGCCTCGGTCGTCGCCAGCATCTGGGGGACAGACGCCGCCGGCGTCGTGGCCGCCGCCGAGGTGCTCGGTCGCTACCGCGGGCCGATCGCCTGGGAGCTCAACCTGTCGTGCCCCAACTCGGAGCATCCCGGTGCTCCGGTCTCGCACAGCCCGGAACGGTCGGCCGAGGTGTGCCGGGCGGTAAGGGCACTGGCCGACGACAGGATCGGCATCTGGGCCAAGCTGTCGCCCGACGCCCCCGACGTGGTGGCCGTCGGCGTGGCCTGCCGGGAAGCCGGGGCCGACGCGGTGACGGTCACCAACACGTACCCGGCGCCTCGGGGCGGGCCGGGGACATCGCCCCGGCTGGGCTCTGGCCCGGGGGGTATGTCCGGGACCGCCCTTCGCCGCCACGTCGTGCCGATCGTCGACCGCTTCGGCGCCGAGCATCCCGAGGTGGCCGTGATCGCCTGCGGCGGCGTCCTGGGCTCGGCGGGCGCCCTCGACTACCTGGGGCGGGGGGCCCGGGCCGTCCAGGTCGGCACGGCCAGCCTGTACGACCCACGGGCCTGCCACAAGATCGCCAGAGGCGTGGTGGCCCGGTTGAGAGCAGGCCGGCGGTGAGTCGCCGCCGGCGCCTCGGCCGCCTGGCCTGGGAGGTGGCCCACCGGCCGCACCTGTGGGCGGCGGCGGCCGCCCTGGCCGTGCGCATGGTCCCTCGGCAGTGGTGGCGCCGGGGGCTGCTGCCGCCACCGACGTACCTGGAGTACCGGGCCGAGGGCGTCTACGGGGCGCCGCTCACCGAGGTGTCGCCAGCCGACTTCGTCGGGTACCTGGAGTGGTGCCGGGCGTTCCCCGGCCCGATCCGCTGACCGGCGCCGCCCGCCCGGTCCGCCCGGTCCGCCCTGTCCGCCCTGTCCGCCCGGTCCGCCCGGTCCGCCCGGTCCGCCGGTCCGCCCGGTCCGCCGGTCCGCCGGTCCGCCGGTCCGCCCGGTCCGCCCGGTGGGTGTCCCCCGACCGCTCAGGTGCGGGCGTCGCGCAGGGCGGTGAGCGCGTCGTCGGGCACGGCCAGGTCGCCCCTGCCGGTGCCGACCTCCAGGTCCGGCTTGTAGGTGCCGTGGTAGTCCGAGCCCCCGGTGACCACCAGGCCGGCGGCGCGGCCGGCGGCGGCCACCCGGGCCCGTTCGGCGTCCGTGTAGCGCCCGTAGAGGGCCTCCACCCCGGCCAGGCCCAGGCCGGCCAGCTCCCTGAGGGCGCCGGCGAGGGCGGCCCCGTCGCCACCGAGGCTCAGGGGGTGGGCCAGGACGGGGACGGCGCCCGAGGCCCGGGCCAGGTCCAGGGCGCGGGCGGGGGCCAGGCGGGTCCTGGCCACGTAGCCCGGGCTGCCCTTGCCCAGCCAGGTGTCGAAGGCCTCCTGCACCGTCGCCACCACCCCCTTGTCCACCAGGACGGCGGCCACGTGGGGGCGGCCGATCCCCGTCCCGCCGGCCTCGACCACCACCTCGTCCCAGGTGACGGGCAGGCCGAGCAGGCCCAGGCGGGCCACCATCTGGCGGTTGCGGTCCTGGCGCCCCTCCTGCAGGCCGGCCAGCTCGTCCTGGAGAGGACCGGCTCCGGGCTCGAGGAAGTAGACGAGCACGTGCATGGTCCCGGGGTGCTGGCAGGACAGCTCGCAGCCAGCGACGAGCTCCACCCCCACCTCGCCGGCCCGCCGGCGGGCGGCCTCGACGCCGTCGAGGCGGTCGTGGTCGGTGAGGGCCAGGGCCGACAGGCCGGCGGCGGCCGCCATCTCCACCACCCGCTCCGGTGTCTCGCTGCCGTCGGAGACCGTGGAGTGGGTGTGCAGGTCGATCACCCGGGCACGCTACCAGCGCGGATCGCGGCCAGGCCGGCCCGGCGTGGAAGAATGGAGCAGTGACACGGGCACCCGTAGTCGACCACGACGCCCCACGCGAGGCGTGTGGGGTGTTCGGGGTGATGGCCCGGGGCCGGCCGGTGGCCCACCTGACCTTCGACGGGCTGTACGCCCTCCAGCACCGGGGTCAGGAGTCGGCCGGGATGGCCGTCTCCGACGGCTCCGACATGGTCGTGGTCAAGGACATGGGCCTGGTCACCAACGTGTTCAACGACTACAAGCTGGCCGGCCTGCAGGGCCACCTGGCCATCGGCCACACCCGGTACTCGACCACCGGCGCCTCCACCTGGCACAACGCCCAGCCCGTCTACCGCACCGCCGGCCAGAGCACCTTCGCCCTCGGCCACAACGGCAACCTGACCAACACCGAGGAGCTGGCCGAGCAGGCGGGCATGCTGCCCGGGACGGTGACGAGCGACAGCGACCTCATTGCCGAGCTGCTGGCCCGCCACCTCGATGCCCGGCCGGGCGATGGCCTGGTCGACGCCCTGGGGGCGGTGCTCCCCCGGCTGCAGGGAGCATTCTCACTGGTGCTCATCGACCACGAGCGCCTGATCGGGGTGCGCGATCCCCACGGCTTCCGCCCCCTGTGCCTCGGCAACCTGGACGGCGCAGCGATCCTGGCCTCGGAGTCGCCCGCTCTCGACGTGTGCGGCGCCCGCTTCGTCCGGGAGGTGGAGCCCGGGGAGGTGGTGGTGATAGACGACGCCGGCTGGCACAGCCAGTGGCCGTGGCCGGCCGGGTCCGTCGATCCCCGCCTGTGCCTGTTCGAGTTCGTCTACCTGGCCCGCCACGACAGCCGCCTGTACGGCCAGGAGCTGTACCGGGCCCGCACCCGGATGGGCGAGCGGCTGGCCCGGGAGGCGCCCGTACCCGCCGACATGGTCATGGGGGTGCCCGACTCGGGACTGCCAGCGGCCGAGGGCTACGCCCGGGCCAGTGGCATCGACTACGGCCAGGGCCTGGTCAAAAATCGCTACATCGGTCGCACCTTCATCGCCCCCGACCAGGCCCAGCGCGACGCCGGCGTGAGGCGCAAGCTCAACCCCCTGCGAGACAACATCGCCGGCAAGGCCCTGGTGGTCGTCGACGACTCCATAGTCCGGGGCACGACGACCAGGGCCATGGTGGGTGTGCTGCGCGACGCCGGGGCCCGCCAGGTCCACCTGCGCATCTCGTCGCCGCCGTACCGGTGGCCGTGCCACTACGGCCTGGACACGGGCAGCCGAGACGAGCTGGTCGCCGCTCGCCTGGAGGTCGAGGAGATCCGGGACTACGTGGGGGCCGACAGCCTGGCCTACCTGTCCCTCGAGGCGCTGGAGGAGGCCACCGGTGCGGCCGGCGCCGGCTTTTGCAACGCCTGCCTGACCGGGGACTACCCGGTCCCCGTCCCCGTGGCCGTCCCCGTCGCCGTGAGCCTCGGCGCCGCCGACGGGCGGCGGGGCGGTTGACCGCCGGCACCGACGGGGGGGGCGCCCGAGCCGGCCTGACCTATGGCTCCGCCGGCGTCGACACCGCCGCCGCTGGCCGGGCGGTGGAGGCCATTGGCCACCTGGTCGCCTCCACCCGCACCGAGGGGGTGGTCGGGAGCATCGGGGGCTTCGGGGGCCTGTTCGCCCTGCCCGGCGGCTACCAGGACCCGCTGCTGGTGGCCAGCACCGACGGGGTGGGGACGAAGACGGCGGTGGCGGCGGCCCTCGGGCGCTGGGACACCATCGGCATCGACCTGGTGGCCATGTGCGTCGACGACGTGGTCTGCTGCGGGGCCCGGCCGCTGTTCCTCCTCGACTACCAGCTGCTGGGCCGGCTCGACCCCGACCAGGTGTCGGCGGTCATGACCGGGATCGCCGCCGGCTGCCGCCAGGCCGGCTGCGCCATCCTCGGCGGGGAGCTGGCCGAGCACCCCGGCCTCCTCGGCCCGGGCCAGCTCGACGTCGCCGGCTTCGCCGTAGGGATCGTCGAGCGGTCCCGGCTCCTCGACGGCAGCGCCCCCCGCCCGGGCGACGTCCTGATCGGGCTGGCCTCTCCCGGGCTCCGGGCCAACGGCTACGCCCTGGCCCGCCGGGCCCTGCTCGACGTCGCCGGCCGGGACCTTGCCGACCCGGCCTGGCCCGGGGCGGACCGGAGCCTGGGCGACGAGCTGCTCCTGCCGTCGGTGATCTATGCCCCGGCCGTGGGGACCCTGCTGCGGACCGGGCCCGAAGCCGGCGTCGAGGTCCGCGCCGTGGCCCACGTGACCGGCGGGGGGCTCCCCGGCAACCTTCCCCGGGTCTTGCCCGACGGCGTGGATGCGGTGGTCGACCGCTCGACCTGGGTGGTGCCCCCGATATTCGCCGAGATCCAGCGAGCGGGGGGGATAGACGACGCCGAGATGGCGAGGGTGTTCAACCTGGGGATGGGGATGGTGGTGGTGGTCCCGCCGCGCTCCCTCGAAGGTGCCCTTGTCATCCTGGCCGGCGCCGGCCGACCGGGAACGGTGGTGGGAGAGCTGGTGGCGTCGGACGCTCCCGCCGGTGCGGAGAACCGGGTCCGCTTCCGGGCCCGCTGGTAGTGCAAATTGCGGCTGCCTGCTCCTTCCGATCTGACTAGTCAGGGGGGCGCCGAAATGGCCACTACGGGCCATGGTCAAGTGACCGCCGAGGATTTACCGTTATATGCAAGAAGTGCCCTCCTCGGAAGGAAACGACAATGCCCACACAGATCGCCCCCGAAGCCCTGCTCACCCCCCGGGAGGTCGCCGCCATGTTCCGGGTCAACCCCAAGACCGTCACCCGCTGGGCCCGGGCCGGCAAGATCACCGCCGTGCTCACCCTGGGCGGTCACCGGCGCTTCCGGGCGACCGAGATCCGCGACTGCCTGGAGGACCAGGTCGTCTCCCGTTTCTAGCCAGCCAACCACGCTGAGCTGGTGGCCAGAGGTCCTTGCCGGGCCGGCTGGCCGTGCGACAATGGCTGCCGTGGACCCGGCCACCTCCGCCGACCTGGCGCTGCCCCAGGACTTTGTCGCCCACGCCGGCCGGGCCGGCCTGCGAGACAGCGACGACGTTGCCATCGTGGTGTCGAGGCGGCCCTGCGCCAGCGCCGGCCTGTTCACCCAGAACCTCTTCGCCGGCCCGAGCGTGACCCTCAGCCGGCCTCGGGCCACCGGCGGCCACGCCCGGGCGGTGGTGGTCGTGGCCCACAACGCCAACGTGGCCAACGGCCCCCAGGGCGTGGCCGACGCCCGTGAGGTCTCCGCCCGGGCCGCCCGGGCCGCCGGGGTCGCCGACGAGGAGGTCGTCGTCGCCAGCACCGGCGTGATCGGCCGGCCGTACCCGATGCCGCTCCTGCGGGCCTACCTGGACGGCCTCGGCGCCGGGAGCTTCGGCGCCGGCGCCGTCGCCGTGGCCCGGGCCATGATGACCACCGACACGGTGGCCAAGGTGGCCGAGCAACGGGTCGGCCCGGCCCGCCTGGTGGGGGTGGCCAAGGGGGTGGGGATGATCGAGCCCGACATGGCCACCATGCTGGCCTTCGTCTTCACCGACGCCGAGGTGTCGCCCGCCGCCCTGGCGCCGGCGTGGCGCCGGGCGGTGGACCACACCCTCAACTGCCTGAGCGTCGACACCGACACCTCGACATCCGACAGCGCCGTGGTCCTGGCCAACGGGGCGGCCGGGCCCGTCGAAGCCGGGGCCTTCGCCGCTGCCCTGGGCCAGGTCTGCCTGGACCTCACCCTGCAGCTGGCCAGGGACGGCGAGGGCGCCACCAAGCTGCTGACCGTCACCGTGCGCCGGGCTCGTGACCGCGGCCAGGCCCGCCGGGTGGCCAAGTCGATCGTCAACTCGCCCCTGGTCAAGGCTGCCGTCCACGGCGCCGACCCCAACTGGGGACGGGTGGTGATGGCCATCGGCAAGTGCCAGGGTGACACCGACATCGACCCCGAGCGGGTGGTCGTATGCTTCGGGGACATCGAGGTGTACCCGGCCCGGCCCCTCCCCGCAGTCCTCGACGATCTGCGGGCTCAGATGGGGAAAGACCACGTCGGCATCGACGTCCAACTGTGCACGGGCCAGGCCGAGGTCACTGCCTACGGTTGCGACCTGTCGGCGGGCTACGTCCGGATCAACGCCGACTACACCACCTGACAACCGGTGGTGAGCCCCGACCGTCGGGGCTCGACCGCTGCCGGGGCGAACCCTGGCCCCTGCTGTTCACCCAAGCTTTTGCGCCGGCTGGGCGGCGTGGGCCACCGGGGCGGGGGCGGGGTCGGCGTGGGAACTTGTGGTCACCGGCGGCAATGGGGATCTACCCGTAACCGGCGTGAGCAAGAATTGCCAGCGGCGGCTAGCTGACGACCGGAAGGAAATCTCCGTTGCGCGCACACCTCGGGCCGAAGGCCTGATTGCCTCTGCCCTGGTAGGTGGAGTGGTGGCCACCGGCTGCTCGTCGGCCGGGGCTACGACCACGTCCTGTCTGCTGACCGACGGCACCCAGCTGGTCGGGGTCCACTTCGAGCGCCGGTGGGCCCGGGGGGCCAACGTGTCGGCCAGCGGCCGACGCCGGCTGCCTGCTCTTCGAGGGCCCCGGAGGCGGCCGGCTCGCCGAGAGGGTGCCGGCGGGCCATCATGGGCCAGTGGAAGGAGTGGGTGAATGACCTCGAGCGCGGTTGTCCTCGGCCTGGCGGTGTTCCTCGCCTCGAGCGTCGAGATGGTGGAGGCCCTGACGATCGTGGTGGCGGCGGGGGTGAGCCGGGGGTGGCGGTCAGCCCTGGAAGGCACGGGCGCCGCCCTAGGGGTCCTGGTGGTCCTCGTCGCCGCCCTCGGCCCGCTGCTGGTGCAGGTGCCGATCGACGCCCTCCGGGCGGTGGTCGGCTCGATCCTGCTGGTCTTCGGCCTGCAGTGGCTGCGCAAGGCCGTGCTGCGGGCGTCGGGGCGGAAGGCGGCCCACGACGAGGACGTGATCTACGCCCGCCACGTGGCCGAGATGTCCGGCACCCCCCGCCACCAGCGGGGCCGCGACCCGGTGGGCTTCGCCGTGGCCTTCAAGGGCGTGTTCCTGGAGGGCCTGGAGGTGGTGATCGTCGTCCTCACCCTCGGCGCCACCGACCACAACCTGGGCCTGGCCGCTCTGGCCGCCGCCGCCGCCGTGGTGGTGGTGGGGGCGATCGGGGTGGTCGTGGCCCGCCAGCTGTCCGCCGTCCCCGAGAATGCCATGAAGATGGGGGTGGGCCTGATGCTGGTCAGCTTTGGCACCTTCTGGTCCGGCGAGGGCCTCGGGGCTCACTGGCCCGGGTCGGACCTGGCCATCCCCGTGCTGGTGGGTGTCTACGGCGTGGTCGCCTGGGCGCTGGTCACCGTCCTGGGCCGGGCTACCGTTGCCGATCGGGCCCGTGTCGGCTGACCCGGCGCCGGCGCCGGCCGGTGGCGACGGGCAGCGGCGGGGCTGGGTGCTGCGGGCCGCCGCTGGCTTCGGTCGGTTCTGGTGGGACTTCCTGGTCGGCGACACCCCCGAGGTGACGGTGGCCACCGCGGTGGCCCTCGGGGCGGTGGCGCTGCTCGCTCATGCCGTGTCGTCCACCGCGGCGTGGGCGGTGCTGCCCGTGCTGGTGACGGCCACGCTCACGGCGACGGTCCTTCGGGGTCGTTGACGGGGCCGCCGGAGCAGCCCGGGCCGCCGGGGGCCGCCGGGGTCGAAGCCCCCACCAGCGTCTCGGCCGACACGGGGAGGTCCCTTTCCCCAACTTCTTCCCTGGCGCGACCCCTGGTGAGCAGTACGGCCACGGCCACCACGAACACCCCGATGCTCACCCAGTCGTTGAGGCGCAGGCCCAGGTAGCGGTGGGCCTCGTCGATGCGCAACTTCTCGGTCCAGAAGCGCCCGACGGTGTACAGGGCGGCGTAGACGGCCACCAGGTAGCCCTTGCGGATGCGCAGCCGGCGCTCGGCGGCCAGGATCAGGCCGACGCAGGCCAGGTCCCACAGCGATTCGTAGAGGAAGGTGGGCTGGAACGTGGTGGCGCCGACCACGGCGTGGCAGTCCGTCACCGAGGTGCAGCTCTGCGGGTTGTCGATCCTGACGGCCCAGGGCAGGCCGCTCGGGCGGCCGTAGAGCTCCTGGTTGAAGTAGTTGCCCCACCGCCCGATGGCCTGGGCCAGGGCCAGGCCGGGAGCGGCGCAGTCGAGGGCAGCCCGCCAGTCGAGGTGGTAGTGGCGCGCCGCGAGGAGGCCCGCGGCCACGCCGGTGGCCACCCCGCCCCAGATGCCGAGGCCGCCCTGCCAGATCTCGAAGATCCGGTACCAGTGGTTGCCGACGTCCTGTTGCCAGCTGGTAACCACGCTGTAGATGCGGGCGCCGACCAGGCCGGCGGGCACACCCCACAGGGCCAGGCGTGACATGGTCCCGGGGGCGCCCCCCCGCTGACCCCAGCGCCTCTGGGCCAGCCACACGGCGGCGCCGATGCCCAGGGCGATCATCACCCCGTAGAAGTGCAGGCGGATGGGCCCGATGCTGATGCCGCTGGTCGGCGGGCTGGGCAGGTAGGCGAGCACGGCGGCCGGCGGCACCATCCCAGCGTAGGGGCCCCCGTGCGCCAAGGCGGGGGCCGCCGGTGATCGTTACAGTTGGCCGATGCTGCTCCACCACGGGTCGGCCGGCGACGCCGCTGGCCAGCCGCCACCCGGGGACCTCGTGCGTCCCGAGCGGGGCGCCGAGGAAGGTCCCGACTGCGGGCCGGGACCTGCGGGCGCCGGGGTGGAGCTGCTCCCCGCCGGCGGGCGGGGGCAGTGGTGGGTGGAGGTCCGGGCGTTCCTGCGCCGGCGGCCCACCCTGTGGATCGAGGCCGCCGTGCTGGTGTGGCTGCTGTGGCTCTACGACGACATAGACAACCTGTCACCGGTGCGGCTGCATGCCGCCCTCAGCCACGCCCGGGCTGTCCTGGCCCTCGAGGACATGGCCGGCATCGACCCCGAGCGCTGGCTCAACCACGCCGTCGCCGCCCACCCTCTGGTCGCCCTGGTGATCTCGGACTTCTACGACAACGCCCATTTCGTGGTCACCCTCGGCCTGCTGGGACTGGTCTGGGCCCGCCACCACCAGCACTACCGGCGCCTGCGCAACCAGCTGGTGATCGTCAACCTCGTCGGGTTCGCAGTCTTCTGGGCGTGGCCCATGGCCCCGCCCCGGATGCTGCCCGGCTTCTACGACCTGGTGACCAGCACCCACGCCATCGGGTCCTGGCACGCCGGGTCCCTCGGCGCCCAGGCCAACCAGCTGGCCGCCATGCCCAGCCTCCACATGGCCTGGGCGGTGTGGTCGGGGGTGGCGCTGTGGACCATCGGCCGCCGCCGGGTGGTCACGGTGCTGGCCGTCGCCTACCCGATCCTGACCTTCCTCGGGGTGCTCATCACTGCCAACCACTTCGTGGTGGACTCGGTCGCCGGCGTGGCCACCGCGTTGGGCGCCGCTCCGGTGGGCCGGCTCTGGGACGACCTCTGTGCCCGGCTGGCCGGCGACCGGCCGGCGTGGGCCCGGCGGATCGGCCGGGTCCGCTCGGCCGGCCAGATCGGGCGGGGCGGCTGAGGCTCCTACTGTGGTAGTCGGGTGTCTGGGGTTTTTACTGTGGTAGTCGGGTTTCTCCTTACCACCGGCCAAACCATCGCCCAAGCCGGCGATCACTGTCGACGCCGACGTCCACGAACGGGTTGCCGCTGCCGCCGCCGCGCCCGAGGAGGGCGTCAGCGTCTCCGCGTGGCAGGTTGGGGCTCAAACCGCTCGGTCCCGTGATGGCGGCAACTCTGGGTGGCAATGGCAGGCAGGCCCGGGGACGGGCCCCTCACGGCGGCGCGCCCTCCTCGCCCCTGCCTCTTGGACGACCGCTCAGGACAGCGCCCCTTGCTCGGAGACGATGTGCACGCGTCGGCCGGGCGCTGTCGAACCACGACTGGCAAATTCCTCAACCTCAAGGGGCTCGCCGCCGAGGCGGGGGCCACGGTCCCCGTCAGGCCGGCCAGGACGCCGAGGTTGTCCCGGCGAGCGTGGAAGTTTGAGGTGACGGTCCCCCGCCTGAGACCTGCCAGGTGGTAGGTGTTGGGCGTCCTGAACAAGACATCCGACAGGAGGAGGACCGTCATGCCCAACAACTACCAGATCAAGGC
>JBOGGP010000059.1:0-11689 GCA_050744105.1 Acidimicrobiales bacterium | reverse complement strand
GGCCGGAGCCGTGGGCGGCCTGGTCGCCCGCGCCGTGGGCCGCCTGGTCGCCGGCGCCGGGACGGGCGCCCTACCCCCCTTCGGGGTGGTGGCTCCCCTGGAGGGCGGCCGCGTCGTCCTCCTCCACGGAGCGGTGTGGGCCCACATCGCCGCCGATCACACCGAGCTTCTCTCCGGCCGGGAGTCGGTGACCTGGGCGGACCGCATCGTCGGCGACCGCTCGGCGACCGTCAGCATCGGCAGCAAGGAGCCGCCCGTCGTCGTGGATCCCCGCTCCGACCTCCGTGCCGGCCTGGTGCCCGGCGACGGCTTCGTCCTGACCCCCGCCGCCGTCCCGGCGGCCCGTCCCGAGACCCCCGACGCTGGCCACGCCGGCCCCGAGACCCCCGACGCTGGCCACGCCGGCCCCGAGACCTTGCGTCCCGCCGCCTCCCCGCCGGCCGCCCGCATGCCGGCAACCACGGTGGCGGTGGAGCTCCCGGCACCCGAGGCCGGCCCCGAGGCGCCGGCGGCCGCCGACCAGACCGCCCCCCAGCCCCTGGAGTCGGTCGCTGCGGTGGCGCCGCCCGGGGCGGAGGTGAGGCCGGGCCGGCCGGCGGCCCGCTCCACCGAGGTCGTCTCGGGCCCGCTGGGCTGGCTGGTGGCGGGCGACGGGATGCGGATCCCCCTCGACCGGTACTACGTGCTCGGGCGCGAGCCCGACCAGGATCCCACCGTCACCAGCGGGTCGGCCACCCCCGTCAGGCTGGAGGACCAGGACAACCTGATCTCCCGCGTCCACAGCTACGTCGCCGTGGAGGCCGGCGAGGTCCTGGTGTGGGACGCCTCGTCGGCCAACGGGACCTACGTGGCGGCTCCAGGGGCCGAGGACTGGACCCGGGTGGGCCACGAGCCAGTGGCTATCCAGCCCGAGTGGAGCGTCCGGCTGGGCAGGCACCTGCTGACCTTCGAGCTGGCCCCGGCCGGGCAGTAGAGGAGCTCGAGGACAAGGTGCCGGCCGGCGCGCTGGCCTACCTGGTGGCCCGGCCGGGGGCCACCGACGAGGTCTCGATACCCATAGCCGACCACCTCTTCGTGGGGCGCGAGTGCCACGGCATAGACGACGGCCACCGGTTCCTGATCGACGACGCCGGCGTGTCCCGCAACCACATGGAGCTGAGGTTGGACATCGAGCGGGACCAGGCCTGGCTGGTCGACCGCAGCACCAACGGCACCCGGCTCAACGGGGCCCGGATCGAGCGCTCCGTACCCGTGCAGGTGATGCCCGGCGACCTGGTCGGGGTGGGGCCCGTCGAGCTCCGGTTCTTCTCCCGCAACTTCACCGCCACCTCCGGCGTCGACGCCAAGCAGACCATCCGCAGCGTCTCGATGACCGAGCTGGTCATGGTGGTGGGCGACATCATCTCGTTCTCGACCATCTCGGAGTACACCGACGGGGCCGTCCTGCTCGGCGACGTCGACCGGATCTACTCGGAGCTGAGGAAGCTCCTCAGGGCCAACCGGGGGACGCTCAGCAACTACGTGGGCGACGCCTTCTTCGCCACCTGGGAGCTGGGCGCCGACAGCGACGCCGCCGCCGCGGCGGTGGCCTTCGCCCTCGCCGCCGCCGCCCGGGTGCGCGACGTCGGGAGCTCCCTGTCGCTGCGCGACCCCGAGGACCGGCCCATCCGCATGGGCTTCGGCGTCGCCTCCGGCCCGGCTGCGGTCAGCCTTATGACCGGGGCCATGGTCACCGTCCTCGGCGACGCCACCAACGTGACCTTCCGGTTGTCTGGCCTCGCCGGGCGGGGCCGCTGGCCGGACGTGGTGGTGACCGAGCCGGTCTACCGCGCCACCGCCGGCCGCTTCGCCTACACCGACCCCGACGACGTGAGCGTCAAGGGGCGCACCAACGCGGTGAGGGTGTACGGCGCCCACCAGCTCGGTCGCTGAGCTCCCGGCCTGCCCTGGTTACTGGTGTCAGACGGTCGCCGCCGGGCTCGGGCTGCCCAGGCCCTTGAGCACGTTCCAGTCCCCGTCGCGCAGCGCGCCGAGCGACGCGTCGCCGACGGTCGCCTGCTTTTTGACCGCGGCCAGCACGGCGGAGAAGTCCTCGGGATGGTGGCCGAGGACCACACCGCCCGCCACCCGGCCGCCCGAGATGACGATGCGGCGGTAGGACTGCTCCGCCGGGTTGTCGATCACGATCAGCTCGTCGCCGGGCTCGGGCTCGACCCGGCCGATCGACGACAGCTCGATGCCGGCACCCTTGAGGATGCAGGCCGGCACCTCGGCGTCCACGCTGTGGTCGCCGCCGAGCGCATTCATCGCCGCCACCTCGCCGTGCTTGGCGGCGATGGGCCACAGACCGAGCACCATGCCGTTGCGCTCGGCCACGTCGCCGGCGGCGTAGATCCCCGGGACCGATGTGGCCAGGTGGTCGTCGACCACGATGCCGCGGTTGACGGCGACGCCGGCCTGCCTGGCCAGCTCGGCGTTGGGCCGGATCCCTATGGCGCCGAGGAAGAGCTGGCAGTCCAGCTCCCGACCATCCTTGAGCACGACCCGGCTCACGGCGCCGTCGCCCGCCAGGCTCACCGCCTCGGCCCCGTAGACGATCCGCATCCCGATGCCGTCGAAGTACCCGCCCACCAGCTCGGAGCAGCGCCGATCGACCTGGCGGGACAGCAGCCGGCTCCCTCGCTCCAGGACGCTGACCTGCAGGCCGAGCTCGTGGAGGGAGTGGGCGGCCTCGAGGCCGAGAAGGCCGCCGCCGGCCACGACGGCCGAGCGGCATCGTTGCGCCTGGGCGTAGGCCCGGATGGCGATGGCGTCGGCCGCCTCGCGCATCACGAAGGCGCCGGGCCGGGAGAAGCCGTCGATGGGCGGCACCGTGGCGGAGCTGCCCATGGCCAGGACGAGACGGTCGTAGGGGAGCACGTCGCCGGTACCGAGGAAGACCCTCCTGGTGGCGACGTCGATCCGGGTGGCCACCGTGTTTAGCCAGGCGGTGATGCCGTGCTCGTCGTACCACTGCTCGGCCAGGAGGAACAGGCCCTGCATGGCGGAGCGCCCGTAGACCAGGCGGGAGATGCCCATCCGGTTGTAGAGCACGTGCGACTCCGCACCCACCAGGTGGATCTCGCAGTCCGGGTGGCCCCGGCGCACGAAGTCGGCGGCGGTGACCCCGGCGATGCCGTTGCCGATCACGACCACGCTGGCGATGTAGGGATCGAAGCCGGCGGGCCGCTCGGTGGCCACCTGGCCGGGCTCTGGGGTGAGCGACAGCTTCACCGGCCCCGACCTGACCCGGGCGCAGCACGCCATCCGGGTGTTGGCCGCGAACCCCAGCCGGCGCAGCGTGTTCAGCTCCTCCTCCTCGGCGGGCGACAGGTGGTCCAGGCCTGCGAGCACGGCGACGGGGTCGGCGCCGCAGACCCCCATCCGGCAGCCCGCCTCGATGGCCTGGCCGTTTCTCTCGGCGATCTCCAGCAGGCTCAGGCCGGCCTCGGCACCCACCACCGTGTCGGGGTCGAAGCAGACCTCCACCTCGTCGGACGGGTCCCTGTCACCCCCGCCCCCTCCCCGCGGCGCGCCCCTGGCCGCCCTCAGGGCGCTGGCCCCCTTGGCGCTGAGCTGGATGGGCTGGGCCGCCGCCGCCGACTGGGCCAGGAACAGCCGCTCGGCCACCGCGGTACGCGCCAGCCATACGAGGGCCAGGACCAGGACGACGGCCCGGATGGGCCAGCGCACCCAGGGGATGGCCATTCCGGTGATCGTCTTGAACGAGCTGGCCAGGGTGACAGCCGAGTACCAGTAGAAGATGTTGATGGCCACCGACCCGTACAGGGCGGTGACGGCGGCCACGCTCAGGGGGAGCAGGGCGTCCACGGCGAAGAACGACCCGACGCTGCCGCCCAGGTACAGGCCCAGGCGCTCGTAGATGTGGACGTTGCTGAGCCCGGTGGAGCCGACCAGGGTGAAGAACCCGAGGACGAAGCCGGGCAGGGCGGCGGCGAAGAGCTTGCGGGGGGCGCTCCAGGCCGGGTCGGGGTCGTGGAGATCGGCCTGGTAGGCCACCCGGGGCTTGAAGTCGTAGCAATTCTTGGTGCAGGCCACGCACGGCTGGCAGTGGCTGTTGGGCACGGTGAGGAACGGGGTCTGGCCGTACACCCGCTGGAGGGGCAGCAGCGGGCAGATGCTGCTGCACCATCCGCTCTTGCCCTTGAAGACGAACCCGGCGCCGAAGGCACTGACGATGGTGGCGGCCAGGAGTATTCCCGTGGCCCGGGCCCCGGCGTTGAACAGAGCCAGCCGGGCCCCGGTGATCCCGAAGAACAGGACCAGGGCGATGACGTAGCCCCGCCGGCGCAGCCAATCCGGGGCCGTGCGGCCCCGGCTGAAGCCGAGCACCCGGGGCGACTGGTTGCTGGCGGCCAGGGGACAGATGTTGCGCCACAGCCCGGGGGCGACGAAGAAGAGGATCGGCAGCAGCGGCACGACCACCTTGAAGAAGGCGAAGAGACCCCCGGCCGGGCGGACGAAGAGGGCCACGCACAGGGCGACGTAGGCGGCCACGCTGGCCACCCGGATGGCGTGCCACACCGGGATGGGGACGCGGCGGGGCAGCTCCATGTAGTTGGCGAAGACGGGTCGTCCCGCCCTGGTGCCCAGGCCGAGGACGCCGTCGCGCAGGTGGCGTACCGGCGAGGGGCCCTGCACCACCGGGGGGGGCGGCGGGGGCTTGGGGATGGCCGGCCCGCCGAGGGCCGGGGCCACCACGGTGGCCCGATGCCGGGCGCCCTCCGCCGGTGCCATGGGCGCCGCCGTGACAGGACGGGCCACCACCAGTATGTCGGTGCCCCCGAGACGCACGATGTCGCCCACCTCGAGGGTGGCCCGGCCCGACAGCGGGTTACCGTTGACCAGCGTCCCGTTGCGGCTGCCCAGGTCGACCACGGAGAGGGCGAGAGGGCTCGGGACCAGCTTGATGTGGTGCCTGGACACGCCGGGGTCGTCGAGGATCTCGCCGTCGCACTCCCGGCCCACCTCGATGGCCCGGTCGAGGACGACGCGGCGCACCGGCTGCCCCGGCTCTCGGATCTCGACGACAGGTGGCTCGGCCATGTCGGGCGCCTCCTCTAACGAAGCGACGCCTGGGCGGTGCGCAGGCGCCGGGCCAGGATGCGGCCCAGGTCGAACAGGATCTGCCGGCCCAGGCCGGGGTCGGCCTCGGCCAGGGCGGCGAACTGGGCCAGCCCGATCTCGACGATCTCGACCGCCGAGGTGGCCCGCACCACCGCCGAGCGCCCGCCGCCGTCGAAGAACGACATCTCGCCGATGACGCTGCCCTCGACCACCGTGCCGAGCGGGCGGAAGCGGTCCCGGCCCCGCCCACCGAGGGGCGCCAGCACCTCGAGTGACCCCTCGACGACCAGGTACAGGGCCCGGTCGGGGGCGCCGGCGGCGATCACCACGTCGCCGGGCCCGTACCGGCGCCGGCGCGAGTAGCTGAGGAGCACCTCCCAGTCCCGCTCGGAGGCCTCGGCCAGGAAGACCTCGCCGGCATCGTCCCGGCCCCCGCCGCCGGGGACCTCGCCGGAGGGGTAGTCGAAGAACGAGCTCATCGGTCCCTCCCGGGTCCGGCGGCGTCGGATCGGATGACGTGCATCACCGCGTTGATGAGGGCCAGGTGGGTGAAGGCCTGGGGGAAGTTGCCCAGGTGGCGGCCGGAGGTGGGGTCGATCTCCTCGGCGTAGAGGCCGAGTGGGCTGGCCAGCGCCAGCAGCTTCTCGCACAGGGCCCGCGCCCGGTCGTGCTCGCCGATCTCCGACAGCGCCGAGACCAGCCAGAACGAGCAGATGGCAAACGTCCCCTCCTCGCCCCGGAGGCCGTCGTCGGTCTGGTCGACCCGGTACCGCAGCACCAGGCCGTCGACGGTCAGCTCGTCGGCGACGGCCAGCACGGTGGCCCGCACCCGGGGGTCGCCGGCGGGCAGGAAGCGGACGAGCGGCAGGAGCAGCAGCGACGCGTCGAGCGCGGTGGTGCCGTAATGCTGGACGAAGACCCCCCGGGAGTCCACCCCGTGCTCGCAGATGTCGGCGGCGATCTCGGCGGCCGCCTTGTGCCAGCCCTCGGCCCGCTCCGCTTCGCCGTGCAGGCTGGCCAGCCGGGCTCCCCGCTCTGCCGCCACCCAGCACATCAACTTCGAGGAGGTGAAATGGCGCGGCTCACCTCGGACCTCCCAGATGCCACGATCGGGCTGGCGCCAGTGGTCTAGGGCGCTCTCCACCTGGCGGATCAGCAGGGGCCACACGCTCTCGCGCATGTGGTCCCGGGACTTGGCGTGCAGCCACGCCGAGTCCAGAACGGCGCCCCACACGTCGTGCTGGCGCTGGCTGAACGCGCCGTTGCCGATGCGGACCGGCCGGGCGCCGTCGTAGCCCGACAGGTGGTCCAGCACCTCCTCCTCCAGCTCCGGCTCGCCGCCCACCCCGTACATGACCTGGAGGTCGGCGCCGGCCCCGGCGACGTCGGCCAGGAAGCAGAAGAAGTCGTTGGCCTCCCAGTCGAAGCCCAGCGTGTAGAGGCCCCACAGCATAAACGTCGAGTCGCGGATCCACGAGTACCGGTAGTCCCAGTTTCGCTCCCCCCCCGGCGTCTCGGGCAGCGACGTGGTGGCGGCGGCGAGCAGGGCGCCGGTCGGCGCGTAGGACAGGCCCTTGAGCGTGAGGGCGCTGCGCTGGAGGATGGGGGCCCACTCGTGGTCGGTGAACGATCCGTGGCCCAGCCACCGCCTCCAGAAGTCGGCGGTGCGGTTGACGGCCTCGTCCGCCTCCTCCCAGCTGGCCGGCGCCGGCGCCCCCGACCAGGTGAGCGCCACGAATGCCCGGTCCCCGGCCCGCATGGCCACCCGGGCCCGGGCCCGGCGTCCCTCGAAGCCGAACCGGAGGTCGCTGGTCAGGGCGATGGTCTCGGCCAGCCCCTCGGCCCGGCCGACCACCGAGCCGTAGTCGTCTCCGGCGTACGACCAGGTCAGCGGGCGGCGGCCGTAGTCCAGCACCGGCTCGCAGTCCACCGAGATGACCGCGGTGCCGCTGATGCAATCCATGGTGCGGACCAGCACCGACTCGGCCTGGTAGTCCGTGGGCACCCGGGCGTAGACGGCGGAGCGCTCCTGGCGGTGCCGCCACCGCCCGACGAGGAGGGCGTCGCGCACCACCAGCCAGCCGTCGGAGGTCTGCCAGGTGGTCTCCACCACCATCGAGCCGGGCAGGTACCGGCGCCCGGCCGGCACCAGGCGGTCGGTCGGGCCGACGCGGAACCCACCGGCGCTGCGGTCCAGGATGGCGCCGAAGATCGACGGCGAGTCGGGCCGGGGGGCGCACATCCACTCGATGTTGCCGCTGGGGGCAACCAGGGCGTTGACCTCGCAGTCCGAGATGAAGGCGTAGGAGGCGATGGGCGGGAAGGCGGAGGGCGCAGACCGCTCGGACCGCGGGGACCGGCCGACCTCGCCGGTGCCGGACCCGGGGCCGGGATCGCTCGCTGGCCCCGGCCCGGGCAACCCGGCGGATGGGTCCACGGTGGAGGGGTCCACGGTGGAGGGGTCCACGGTGGCGCCGCGTGCCGGAGAGGTGTTGCTGGACGTGGTCACGCCGCCCGGGCCCGCTGCCTTCGCTGGGCCCGCCGGTAGCGCCGCCGGCGCCCGACGCGCCCGGCACCGAGACCGGTGGCCAGGCCGGACAGGGCGCCGAGGACGGCGCAGGTCACCACTGCGGCCACGGTGGGCTGCCGGGCCAGCACCAACCAGGCCAGGCCGGCCAGGCCGGCGCCGAACAGGGCGCCGACGACGGTGAGCCCGGCGGCGCCCGAGACCGCCCGCTGGCCCCGGCGCAGCGAGCCGACCAACGACTCGGCGTAGGCCAGGACGAACAGGAGGAGGATCACGGGCACCGCCCCCGAGACCGACTCCCAGGCGTTCTGGACGGTACGGGCGGGGAAGGAGTAGCCGGCCACCACCTGGCCCCCGCGCCGCAGCGACACCACCCCGGTGAAGGCCCCGCCCAGGAGGTACCGGCCACCCAGGCTGATCGACACCGACCTGGGGCCGGCGGCGGGCAGGGGCGCGGTGGCGCTGGTGACCGACCGTCCGAGCACTGACAGGCCGAGGCTCACCTGGTCGGCCTGGGGTGCGCCGGCGGCCAGCGAGACCTGCACCGGCTGGGCCAGGTCCACGCGGACGGGGTGGCTTGCCGTGGCTGCCGCCGGGTCGGCACTGCCCACCGCTACGCTGCCCGGCGCCAGGGAGCCGCCGACGGTCGGCGAGCCGGCGCCGACGATCGCCACCAGGGCGGCGGCGGCGGCCAGGGCGGCGGCCGCGGCCAGGTACCACCGCGGGCTGGGCGGAGGGACGACCACGTCCTTTAGCGGCACCAGGGCGGCCGCCGGTTGGTCCAGGTCGGCAAGCTCGGGGCCGCGGCCGTGGCTGGTAACGGGCGGTCGCACCACGGCGTCGCCCGGCGGACGTGGGGTCAGGGGGTCGATGCCCGACGCCCGGGCCGTGGCCGGCGCCGGCGGGCCCCCGGCGGCCGAGGTAGCCGGGCGGATGCCCTCGGAAACAGCCTGGCCGGCGCCGGAAAGCCCCTGGGAGACAGCCTGGCCGGTGGCGGCCAGGGCCTCGGAGTCCGCCTGGCCGGTGGCGGCCACCATGCCGCTGGCCCCCATCACCGACGTGCCCTCGGCCTGGAGCCATCCTGGCCCCCACGCCGCCGTGGCCGCCCGGGCCAGGGCCATCCCGAAGTCCTCGGCCGACCTCGGCCGGGCCAGCGGATCGGTGGCCAGGCCCGACATCACCGCGGCGGCCACCGGTTCGGGGGTCTGGGGGGCCTTCTCCGCCAGGGGCTGGGGCGCCTCGAAGGCGTGCTTAAAGAGCAGGGCCATGGCGTCCCCGTCGTCGGGGAAGGGCAGCTCGCCGCAGAGGAGCTCGTAGATCATGGTGGCGACGGCGTACACGTCGGTGGCCGGGGTGAGCTCCCCCCCCCGGACCTGCTCGGGGGCGATGTAGGCCGGGGTGCCGATCACCTCGCCGGCCTTGGTGGCGAGGGTCTGGCCGCCGCCCACCACCTTGGCGATGCCGAAGTCGGTCACCTTCAGGACGCCGCTGGCCGAGAACATCATGTTCTCCGGCTTGACGTCGCGGTGCAGCACGTTGCTGTCGTGAGCGCACTGGAGCCCGGACAGGCAGGCCAGCCCGGCGGCCACGGCCGCGGTCGGGGTGAAGCCCTGGCCGGTGAACCGGCTCCACAGCGTGCCGCCGGGCAGCTGCTCCATTACCAGCAGGCACAGCCCGTCCTGCTCCACGTAGTCGTAGACCGGGACGATGTGGGGGTGGTCGAGCGCGGCCATCACCCGGGCCTCGACCACGAAGCGCTTTCTCACCGTCTCGTCGGTGGCAAAGCTGCGGGGCAGCTGCTTGATGGCCACCTCCCGCCCCAGCTGGCGGTGGCGCCCGGACAGGACGACCCCCCAGCCACCGCGGCCCAGCTCCTCCCCCACCTCGTAGTTGGGCAGGGCGGCGGCGACGGCGTCCAGCTCGGAGATCACCGGAGGCTCTCGCCCGGCGCCGGGCCCGGCCGGGAGACCACCCGCGACGCCCCGCCCACGCCGTCCTCGTCGCCGCCGTCCTCGTCGTCGTCCTCGTCGTCCTCGTCGTCGTCCTCCCCCGCCGGGGGCGCCGGCGCCAGGTACCCGGCGGCGAAGAAGACGCCGGCCAGGATCACGACTATGGGCAGCCACGTCCCCGCGCTCGGGACCCACAGGCCGAGCACCGAGGAGGTGAAGACCAGGACCAGGGCGATGCCCAGGCCCGGCATCATCGCCAACGTGCCCCGGCGCCAGCGGTTGCGCGGCATCCGGTTGCGGCGAACGGCCAGGATCACCTCGGCCAGGGCCATGGCCGTCAGGACCAGCACGGCCAGGCCGAACAGCCCGTAGACCGACACGATGCTGCCGTGGACGTCGGCCACCAGGGCCTGGGTGGCGACCACGTGGCCGCCGCTGTCGACCACCTTGACCGAGCCAGGGATCAGGCCGGTGGCCTGGCCGGACAGAGCGCTCAGGTCGAGGGCGAAATCGAGGTGGGAGGTCGCGCCCGCCGGCACGTTGAGGTCCACAGAGGTGTCGTAGGAGAAAAAGCTGAGGCCTACCACCTCCCCGGTTATGGCCACCGACCGGATGTCGACCGCCTGGTCGGTGGCGTTGGAAACGGTCACGTCGACGGCGGCGGGGCGGCCCGGCTCCAGTGGCGTGGGATGCACCGAGCTGGAACCGGACACCGCCGAGCCCGAGATCACCGTGTCCAGCGAGACGCCCCCCGCCGGTGCCGCCGGCGCAGTGCCCGAGGAGAGCTGCAGGGCGGCGACGAGGCCCAGCGGGAGGAAGAGGACGCCCCAGCGCCCTGACCGCCTCACCCTGGCCCCCCCTGCAACCGGCGGCGGAACAGCACCAGGCCCAGGAGGACGACGAAGACGATGATCACCACGGTGGAGCCGTCCTGGCTGACCTGGGACGCCAGGACGACGTCGAAGGTGGCGTCGAGCACCGGACCGCAGCTGGCCTGGACCTGGTGGCGGCCCACGGCCAGCGCCGAGGTCTGGATGGGGGCCTCGAAGGTGCCGTCACCCGCTGCCGTGGTGTGCCCGACCGCCGTGTCGTCCACGGTCAACGCCACCGGCGCGCCGGCGGCGCAGCCGAAGCCCGAGGCGGTCACCTGCGAGCCCGGTGCCACCGCCGCCTGCCCGAGGTCCAGCCCATGGGTGGGGGGCAGGGTGGTGGGGACAGCCGGCGGCGTCGTCGACGTGGTCGTCGACCGGGGGACCGTCGCCGGGACGGTGGGAGCCGTCGAGGGCAACGCCGGTGTCGGGGTGGCGAAGACCACCGGCGGGGTCGGCGCCGGCGGCGTCTCGGGCAGGACCCCGGTGGTCACCGCCGGCACCGTCGTGGCCGCCGGCCCGACGGTGGTCGGGGGGCCCGTAGGCGTGGTAGGCGGACTGGTCGTGGCTGTGGTTGGCGGCGGCGTCGTGGTCGGCTTCGGTGGGACGGTCGTGGTGGTTGGCGAGGTCGTGGTGGTTGGCGAGGTCGTGGTGGTTGGCGAGGTCGTGGTGGTTGGCGAGGTCGTGGTGGTCGTCGAGGTCGTGGTGGTGGAGCGGACGACGGTTGTGGGGGGCAGGAAGACGGGGAAGGCCGTGGTGGTGGTGGGACAGAAAGAGTCCACCCGGCACGGGGTCGAGACGGGCGGGCAGACCTCGGCGTCGCAGAACGTGGTCGAGGTGGTAGGAGCCACGGTGGTGGTGGGAGCGACGGTGGTGGTGGAAGCGACGGTGGTGGTGGAAGCGACCGTGGTGGTGGAGGCGACCGTGGTGGTGGAAGCCACGGTGGTGGTTGTTGTCGACGGGGAGGTGCAGGGGGCCGCAGGACAAGGGCCGGCGCCGGCGCTCATCGGGCTGGCGGTGGCCCACATCCACGCCCCGCCCAGGGCGGTTGCCGCCCACATGACGACGACGATTGCTGACGACCGGCGCCGGCTCCGGCCGTGGGCCCCTCTCACCGCCGGCCGTGCCCTTGGTCCCGGGCCCAGCCAGCGCCCGGGCCCCTTTCACCGACCGGTCCGCCGTCAACCGGGGTCGCGTCGGGGCCGATACCGCCTCGC
>JBOGGP010000058.1:0-11708 GCA_050744105.1 Acidimicrobiales bacterium | reverse complement strand
CAGAACTCCGCTGCACTCGCCCGGCGGGGCAGAGAGCGTCCGCATCTGGCCTCCGAACTACTCTCGGGAACCCTCAGCACAGCGAAAACCCGCCCTGGCGGAGGTTGCGTGAAAGACCGAGGTTAGGGCGCTCGACAGCCATCCAACTTGGGGGGTGTCGCACACGGTGGGAGCAGATCGGGAGGTCTACTGTATCTTGTGAGCGTAACGGGTCAACTCCCCTTCATTGCGTCCACGCTGACCAAGGCACCGAGCTTTGTGGACCACTGGAACTTTACGTTCGATGCGACGACGGGGGAGTTGTTGGGTGATGGTACCGCGAGAGTCCCGCTCGGATAGGGAGAGGGAGGGCGGAGGCCCGCTTTGCTGGCCTAGGGTCGGCCTGGTGCTTACGTCGCCGGCCACGCCGCGGCCGACCCTGCCTGCCTACGGGGGCCCTAGCCTCGACAGCGTCGTACCCGCGCTCATGGCCGCCCCCGGGCGACGGCCCGACTGGGTCCCCGAGCCGGCGGCCGGTGCCGCCCAGGTGGTGCTGCTCGTCCTCGACGGCCTCGGGTGGGGCCAGCTGCAGGCCCGCCGGCACCTGGCGCCGACCCTGGCGGCAATGGCCGGTGGCCCCATCACCTCGGTGGCGCCGACCACCACGGCCACCGCCCTGACCTCCATCGTCACCGGCTCCACGCCGGCCGAGCACGGCGTGGTCGGCTACCGCGTCCGGGTGCGTGGCCCGACGGGCGACGAGGTCCTCAACGTGCTGCGCTGGAAGACCGCCTCGGGCGACGCCCGGGGTTTTGTCCCCCCGTCCGGCTTCGCCCGCCGCCAGCCCTTTTGCGGACGGCCCGTCCCGGTGGTCAGCCGGGCCTCCTTCGCCGGCAGCGGGTTCAGCGTGGCCCATCTGAGCGGCAGCCGGGACGTGGCCTACCACCTCCTGTCGGGAATGGCCGTGGAGATCCGCCGGCTCCTGCGGGAGGGGCAGCCTTTCACCTACGCCTACTACGAGGGAATCGACAAGGTGGCGCACATCTCCGGCTTCGGGGAGCACTACGACGCCGAGCTGGTGGCGGCCGACCGCCTGGTGGCCGACCTGGCCGGGCTGCTCGGGCCCGGCGCCGCGCTCGTGGTCACTGGCGACCACGGCCAGGTCGAGGTCGGCGACAGGCTGAGCAGCCTCGACCCCGCCGTCCTCGATGCCGCCGCCCTGGTCAGCGGCGAGGCCCGCTTCCGCTGGCTGCACGCCAAGCCGGGCCGGGCCTCCGAGCTGCTCGACTCGGCGGCGTCGGCCTACGGGCACGAGGCCTGGGTGGCGCCGGCGGACGACCTCGAGGCCCACGGCTGGTTCGGCGGCCCCCTGGGCTCCGACGTGCGCCACCGCCTGGGCGATGTCGCTGTCGTACCCCACCAGCCCGTGGGCTATGCCGACCCGGCCGACACCGGCGACGCCCGCCTGGTCTGCCGCCACGGGTCCATGACCGACGACGAGGTCCTGGTGCCGTTCGTGGCGCTGGCCGTCTGACGGGCCCGGCGACCAAGATGGGGTGATGGGACCCGAAGAGACACCTCAGGAGCTCGTGATCCTCAGCCCGCCCGGCGAGGACGCCGGCACCGACGGCGCCGGGGAGGGCGTCGAGCAGCCGGGCAAGGTCATGCGGATCGGGTCGATGATCAAGCAGCTGCTCGAGGAGGTTCGCCAGGCCCCCCTCGACTCGGCCAGCCGCAACCGCCTGCGCGAGATCTACGAGACCTCGGTCACGGAGCTGGCCGACGGCCTGTCGCCCGACCTGCGTGCCGAGCTGGCCCGGGTGACCTCGCCCTTTCGGGTCGACGAGGTGCCGAGCGAGAGCGAGCTGAGGGTGGCCCAGGCCCAGCTGGTGGGCTGGCTCGAGGGCCTGTTCCACGGGATCCAGGCCACGCTGTTCGCCCAGCAGATGGCCGCCCGGGCCCAGCTCGACGAGATGCGCCGGCGGGGCCTGCCCCCGGGCGAGGACCGCCAGGGCCGGGGGGGCACCTACCTGTGAGCGGTCCGGCGAGCATGTGGCGCTCGGCGCTAGCCTGGCCACCGCTAATCACAACGCTGTAACCCTCGTCCCCCGCACCAGATCGTCAGGAGGAAGCCGAGCCGTGGGCGCGTCGTTCACCCACCTGCACCTTCACACCGAGTTCTCGATGCTCGACGGCGCCGCCCGGGTGGCCGAGGTGGTCGCAGCCGCCGCCGCCGACGGCCAGCCAGCGGTGGGGATCACCGATCACGGCAACATGTACGGGGTCCTCGACTTCTACAAGGAGGCCCGGGCCGCCGGCATCAAGCCCGTCATCGGGACCGAGGCCTACATGGCGGGGGAGTCCCGTCACGAGCGCCCGGTGCGGCGGGGACGGGTCGACGACGGGGGCGGCGAGGCCGGCGAGGGGGAGAAGCTCTACTACCACCTGACCCTGCTGGCGGAGACCAACCAGGGCTACCGCAACCTGATCAAGCTGTCGAGCGCGGCCTACCTGGAGGGGTACTACTACAAGCCCCGGACCGACTGGGAGATGCTCGAGCAGCACCACGACGGCGTGATCGCCACCACCGGGTGCCTGGGAGGGGTGGTCCTCCAGGCCCTGCTGCGGGGAGACTTCGAGCGGGCCGCCGCCCTGGCCGGGCGCCTGCAGGACATCTTCGGGCGGGACCACCTCTTCGTCGAGCTCCAGGACCACGGCCTGGACAAGCAGCGCAAGACCAACCCCCAGCTGCTCGACATCGCCCGGCGGCTGCGGGCCCCACTACTGGCGACAAACGACAGCCACTACACCGCCCGCTCCGACGCCGTGGCCCACGACGCCCTGCTGTGCGTCCAGACGGGATCGGCCATGGACGACCCCAAGCGGTTCAAGTTCGAGGGCTCCGAGCACTACCTCAAGTCGGCAGCCGAGATGCGTGACCTGTTCTCCGAGCTGCCCGAGGCGTGCGACAACACCCTGTGGATCGCCGAGCGGGCCGAGGTCACCATCGACTTCGGCAAGCCGCGGCTGCCTTCCTTTCCCCGCCCCGAGGGTTTCGCCGACGCCGCCGCCTACCTGCGCCACCTGGCCCTGGCGGGGGCCGCCGAGCGTTACGGCAGCCCCCTGCCGGCGGAGGTGGCCGAGCGCCTGGCCCACGAGCTCGGGGTCATCTCGGATATGGGCTTCTCCGACTACTTCCTCGTGGTGTGGGACCTCATCCGCCACGCCCGGGAGCGGGCCATCCGCGTCGGCCCGGGGCGGGGCAGCGCAGCCGGCTGCTGCGTGGCCTACTGCCTGCGCATCGTCGACCTCGACCCCATCGCCCACGGCCTGCTGTTCGAGCGCTTCTTGAATGCCGGCCGCCGCCAGATGCCCGACGTCGACATGGACTTCGACGAGCGCTACCGGGGCGAGATGATCCGCTATGCCACCGAGAGATGGGGCTGGGACCACGTGGCCCAGATCGTCACCTTCTCCACCATCAAGGCGCGCGCCGCCGTACGCGACGCCGCCCGCGTGCTCGGCTACCCCTACGGCCTGGGTGACCGGGTGGCCAAGGCCATCCCACCGCTGGTCATGGGCCGTGACACCCCGCTGTGGGCCTGCTTCGAGGAGCACCCGAGGTACGGCGACGGGTACAGGGTGGCCGCCGAGCTGCGGGAGATGTACCAGGCCGATCCCGACGTGGCCCGGGTTGTCGACGTGGCCAGGGGCCTGGAGGGCCTGCGCCGCCAGGACGGCATCCACGCCGCGGCGGTGGTCATCTCCGCCGACCCCCTGACCGACCACCTGCCCATCCAGCGCAAGCCGGTCTCGGGGGGGAGGCCGGAGGACGCTCCCATCGTCACCCAGTACGAGATGCACGGCGTCGAGGATCTGGGCCTGATCAAGATGGACTTCCTCGGGCTGCGCAACCTTTCGGTCATCGAGCGGGCCCTCGACCTCATCTCGGTGACGACCGGTGAGCGCCCCGACATCGACAGCGTCCCCCTCGACGACCCCGCCGTCTACCAGATGCTGAGGCGGGGCGACTCGATAGGGGTGTTCCAGCTGGAGGGTGGCCCCATGCGGACGCTCATGCGCTCGCTCGCCCCCACCAGCTTCGAGGACATCGCCGCCCTCAACGCCCTGTACCGCCCGGGGCCGATGGCGGCCAACATGCACAACGACTACGCCGACCGCAAGAATGGCCGCAAGCCCATCACCTACCTGCACCCCGACCTGGAGGAGGTCCTGGCCGACACCCAGGGCCTGATGGTCTTCCAGGAGTCGATGATGCGGGTGGCCCAGCGCTTCGCCGGCTACTCGCTGGAGGAGGCCGACAACCTGCGCAAGGCGGCCGGCAAGAAGGTCCGCGAGATGATGGCCAGCGAGAGGGACAAGTTCGTCGCCGGCTGCGAGCGCACCGGCTACGGCGCCCAGCTGGGCCAGAGCCTGTTCGAGGTCATCGAGCCCTTCGCCGACTACGCCTTTGGCAAGGCCCACGCCTATGGCTACGCCCTGATCGGCTACCAGACGGCTTGGCTCAAGGCCCACTACCCCACGGAGTACCTGGCCGCGCTGCTAACCAGCGTCAAGGACGACAAGGACCGGACAGCGGTTTACCTGGCCGAGTGCCGGGCCCGGGGCATCGAGGTCCTGGTGCCCGACATCAACCTGTCGGCGTCGGAGTTCAGCGCCCTGCCCGCGGGGGGCGGCGATGGCGGCGGCGGCGATGGCGGCGGCGGCGACGGTGCTGCCGGCGGTGCCGGCGCCGGCGAGGGGGGTCGCATCCCCTTCGGGATGTCGGCCGTACGCAACGTGGGGGAGGGGCTGGTGGAGCGCATCGTGGCCGAGCGGGACCGGGGAGGTCCCTTCGCCGACTTCTACGACTTCTGCGCCCGGGTGGACCCCGTCGTGCTCAACAAGCGCACCGTCGACTCGCTGATCAAGGCGGGGGCCTTCGACTCGGTCGGCCATCCCCGCCAGGGACTGTGCCTGGTGGCCGAGCAGGTCATCGACCGCACCCTGGCCCGCCGCCGGGAGCAGGAGCAGGGAGTGATGAGCCTGTTCGGCGACATCGGGGACCCGCTGGAGGGGTCCGGCTTCGACGACGCCCGGGTGCCGGTGCCGACGAACGAGTTTGCCAAGGCGGAGCGACTGGCCTTCGAGAAGGAGATGCTCGGCCTCTACGTGAGCGACCATCCCCTGATCGGAGCCGACGCCGCCCTTCGCCGGCACACCGACATCACCGTCGCCGAGCTGCGCGACGGCCGCGACGGCGACCTCCGCTGGGTGGGAGGCGTCGTCACCAACCTGGTCCGCAAGTACACCAAGCGGGGCGAGCTGATGGCCACCTTCGTCCTGGAGGACCTACAGTCGATGATCGAGGTGTGGGTGTTCCCCCGGACCATGTCGGAGGTCGGCCACCAGCTGGGCGACGACGCCGTGGTCTGCGTCAGGGGCCGGCTGGACCTGCGAGACGACGAGCCCAAGCTGGTCTGCATGGAGCTGCGGCTGCCCGAGCTGAGCCCCGACGGGGCCGAGCCCCTCCACCTGTCGCTGGCCCCCGCCGCCCTGTCCGACCAGCGCCTGGCCGAGCTGAGGGCCCTCCTCGCCGAGCACCCTGGTCGCTCGCCGGTCTTCGTCCACCTGGGCCCGAAGGTCGTCGGGCTGGGCGAACCATATGCCGTCGACGCCGCCGGCGGCCTGGTCTCGGAGCTGCGGGAACTGCTCGGCGCCACCTGCCTTTGGAACTCGGGCGCGGCGAGCGCCTAAAATGGTGCTTCGTCGAACCTGTCGTGAGGAGAGTAACGTCGGATGACGCTCGAGGTCGATACCAAGGACTGCACCGCGCTAGCGGACGGGGAGCTGGCCGAGATGGCCGACACCGTCACGGACGGACCGGCCGGTTTCGACATCGGGCTGCTGTCCAAGCAACGAGACGAGTGGGTGCTGATCACCCAGGTGCGCGAGGGGGGGAATCTGGCCGGGTTCTCCTTCTGCACCCTGGAGCGGATCGGGGGCACCCCGTGCCTGCTGTGGGGCCTGGCGTCGGTGCGGCGCAACGCCAGGCGGGAACAGGTGCTCAAGGCCCTGACCGCCGACCAGTTCCGCCGGGCTGTCCTGGCCTTCCCCGACGAGGACGTGCTGGTGAGCACGAGGTTCATCTCCGCCGGGGGCTTCGCCGCCTTCAAGGGCCTCGACGAGGTCTGCCCCCGGCCGGGCCACAAGGCCACCGGCGAGGAGCGGGCCTGGGCCCGCCGGCTGTCCAAGCGCTTCGGCGCCGAGGGCCGGGTCGACGACCGGGCCTTCGTGGTCGCCGGCGACGGCTCGCCGTGCGGGGCCTTCGACTTCACCCCGTCCAAGCCCGACGCCGACCTGGACGCCATGACCTCCTCCTTTGCCCCCCTGCAGCGCGACCGAGGGGACGTGATCATCGCCTTCGGCTGGGCCATGGCCGAGGATCTGGCCTCTCGCTACGCGCCGTGACACACTGGCCCGGGGCCGTGAGGCCCGGCAGTCCAGGTGCCCTGCCGGTCGCCTAGCTCAGGGCCGGTCGAGGACGGCCTCGACCACCTTGTGGCAGTGGCCCTCGATCGGTGGGTGGAGGGCCACCACCATGCGGGCGCCGCGCTCGCCCGCCATCGTGGCCAGGCCGGCGCGGTCCATGGCCGCGGCCAGCCGGCGGTCCAGGCACGGCAGCTCGACCGTCATGCCCCGCCACCCGAACAGGCAGGCCAGGTACCGCCCGTCCCGGACCAGGGTCAGGGGGCCCTGCGGGTCGACGACGGCGATGGAGGGGTGGTCGGGGCGGCGCAGCCAGAATGGAACGGCGGGGGCGTGCAAGCCGAGCAGCGGCTGGTCGGTGGGGTGCAGGAGCGGGCGCAGCAGGCGCTCGGCCCGCCTCCCGGACAGGCGGCCGAGGCCCTCGGGGGCGCCGGCCAGGGCCAGGCCCTCGGGCTCGGTGGGGTCGGGCACCAAGCCGGCCGCCGAGTCCAGGGTGACCTCGACGGTGTCGTAGGGCCGCGGCGGGCGGGTCGCCGGCTCAGGTGACCACGTCCGCACGATCGCCCCCGAGGCCAGGTCCACGCCGGCGCAGTACCGGCCTCCGGCCGCCAGGACCATGAGGGCCAGGGTCGTCCCCGGGGCGTCCACCAGGCGGGGGATCTCCCTGACGGGGCCACTGAAGTCGGGGGCGGTAGCTGCCGGCACGATGCTCATGGTGACCAATCACGGCCCTCAGGTGGTGGATACCCCCCGGAAGTGGCGACAGGGCCCCACCGGCGTGGCCCGAGGGATGGTAGCGCCGGCGCCCGGTGAGGGGCCGGCCGGAGCCGGGTGAGGGGCCGCCCAGGGCCTGGTGAGGGGCCGGCCAGGGCCGGGTGAGGGGCCGGCCAGGGCCGGGTGAGGGGCCGGCCAGGGCCGGGTGAGGGGCCGGCCCAGGGCGGCACTTTTGGACGTATTCAGCCGTTTGGACGCTTTGCGCGGTATTCGAGCTGAATCCGTCCAAAAGTGCTAGGCCGGGGTCAGCTCGGCGGCCAGGGCGCCGGCCTCGCTCAGCGGTGCCCGGCAGGTGTAGCCCCGGCACACGAAGGCCAGGCCGGCGTGACCGGGATCGTCGCGGCCCGCCCAGAGGGGGGACCGGTAGGGCTCTCCGCAGGCCACCACGACCCCCGGGCGGTAACAGGTGCGCACGACGGCCAGGAGGTCGGGGCGGTCGCCGGTCACCACCACCTCGGTCAGGCCGCCGGCGGCCAGGTCGGCGGCGGCCACCAGGGCGCTGTAGGCGGCCGGCGTCCGGGCCAGGGCCGGCGCCATGGTCTCGAGGACGGTCCCGGCGTGATCGCCGTAGCGCCCGTCCCCGGTGAGGGTGCCAAGGCGCAGCAGGGCGGCGGCGGCCACCGAGTTGGCCGCTGGCACCGCCCCGTCGTAGGTGTCCATGGGACGGGCCACCAGGGCCTCGCCGTCGAGGCCGGTGGTGGCGAACCCTCCGGCCTCCTCGTCCCAGAACAGCTCGATAAGCCCGTCGGCCGCGGCCCGGGCCTCGGCCATCCACCGGGCCCGGCCGGTGGCCTCGGCCAGCCGGGTGAAGGCCTCCGCCAGCCACGCGTAGTCGCAGGCGTAGGCCAGGTGGCGGGCCCGGCCCCCGGCGCCGCCCCCCGACTGCCACGAGCGCATCCAGCGCCCGGTCGGGGCGCGCAGCGAGCGCAGCAGGAAGTCGCCCACCTCCTCGGCGGCGCCCAGCCAGGCCGGCTGGCCCAACGCCGCGCCGGCCTCGGCCAGGGCGGCCACGGCCATCGCATTCCACTCGGTCAGGACCTTGTCGTCGAGGCCGGGCCGGATCCGGCGGTCCCGGGCCTCGAGGAGGGCCCGGCGCCCGGCCTCGACCGCCGGGGGCCGGATCAGGTCGGCTCGCACCGGTCGCCACAGGATGCTGCGGCCCTCCCAGTTGCCGGCCGGGCTGACCCCGTACCAGTCGGCGGTGGCCTGACCGGCCCGCGCCACCACCTCGTCGGCATCCCAGAGGTAGTACCTGCCCTCGACCCCCTCGCTGTCGGCGTCCTCGGCCGAGGAGAGGCCGGCGCCGGCCTGGCGCACCGGGGCCCGCAGCAGGTAGCCGATGGTCTCGGTTACCACCTGGCGGTAGCGGTCCTCGCCGGTGAGCTGCCAGGCGTGGGTGTAGACCCGGGCCAGCAGGGCGTTGTCGTACAGCATCTTCTCGAAGTGCGGCACCAGCCAGCGCCGGTCGGTGGCATACCGGGCGAAGCCGCCCCCCAGGTGGTCGTAGATCCCGCCCGAGGCCATGGCGTCGAGCGTGGTCAGGGCGGCGGCCCGCGCCGCGCCACTCCCCCCTGACCCCGTCGCCTCCCCTGCCCCCGTCGGCCCGGACGGCGCCGCCGTGGCGCCGCTCGCCGCCCGTCCCCGTCCGAGCGACGACTGGAGCAGCATCTCCAGCATCGCCGGCTGGGGGAACTTGGGGGCCCGGCCGAAGCCTCCCCACTCCGGGTCGAAGCGGGCCACCAGGGCGGCGGCGGCGGCCCCGATGAGCTGTCCTGGCGCTCCACCGGCGACGTCGCCGGTCCCGGCCGCCCGGCCCAGGCCGGCCCCCCCGGCCGGCCGGCGGGCGGGCATGGCGGTGCCGGCCCGGATCCTCTCGCCCAGCTGGCCGGCGTCGGCTTGGAGGCCGTCGCGCCGGCCCGCCCACGCTGCCGCGACCCGCTCCAGCAGGTCGACGAAGCGGTCCGGGGGGAAGTAGGTCCCGGCGAAGAAGGGCCGCCCGTCGGGAAGGCAGAACACCGTCATGGGCCAGCCGCCGCTCCCGCTGACCGCCTGGACGGCCTCCATGTAGACGGCGTCGACATCGGGGCGCTCCTCCCGGTCCACCTTTACGTTGACAAACAGGCGGTTCATCACCGCCGCCGTCGCCTGGTCCTCGAAGGACTCGTGGGCCATGACGTGGCACCAGTGGCAGGCCGAGTAGCCGACCGACACCAGGAGGGGCCGGTCGGTCGCCGCCGCCTCGGCCAGTGCCTCGGGCCCCCACGGGTACCAGTCGACCGGGTTGCCGGCGTGCTGGCGAAGGTAGGGACTGGTCTCGCCGGCCAGCCTGTTGGTCGCCGTCACCGACCCCAACCTACCGGCCGGGGCCGGCGCCCCGTCCGAGGCCCGAGCGCCGGACCTTGCCGCTCGGGGTGGTGGGCAGCGAGGAGACGAGCACCAGCTGGCGGGGGGCGGCGTAGGGGGCCAGCTCGTCGCCCACCAGGGCCCGCAGGCCGTCCAGCGTGGGCGCCGGCGCCCCCGGGCGGGGCACCACCCAGGCGACCACCCGCTCGCCCCACTCGGGGTCGGGGAGGCCGGCCACCGCCACCGTGGCCACGGAGGGGTGGCGGCCCAAGACGGCCTCGACGGCGGCCGGCCACACGTTCTCCCCGCCGGTGACGATCAGGTCGCTCAGCCGGCCGTCGACCACCAGGCAACCGCCGGCGCCGAGGCGCCCGGCGTCCCCGGTGGGCAGCCACCCGCCGGCGTCGAGGGGCACGGAGCCGTCCCGGTAGGCCCGCAGCAGCATGGGCCCCCGGAGCCGGATCTCGGCCGTGCCGGGGTCGACGCCGACCTCGACGCCGGCGAGGGGGACGCCGTCGTAGACGACCCCGCTGCCCGTCTCGGTCAGCCCGTAGGTGGTGACGACGTTGCCCGGCAGCGGCGCCGGCGGCGCCGATCCCCCCAGGACCACGGTGTGGAAAGGGGCGGCCCCCACCCGGGTGAGCGCTGTCGGGACCAGTGACACCATGACCTCGGGACCGGCGTTGGCCAGGACGGCGCCGGCCTCGAAGCGGGGCAGCACGGTAAGTGCCGTGCCGGTCAGGAGCGCCCTCGTCACCACCGACAGGCCCCCGACATGGCTGAGGGGCAGGCAGGCCAGCCACCGGTGCCGGCCCGGGTCGACCCCCAGGCGGGCGGTGGTGGCCCGGGCCGAGGCGGCCACGGCGTCGTGGGTGAGCACCACGCCCTTGGCGGCCCCGCTGGTCCCGCTGGTGGCCACGACCAGGGCGTCGCCCTCCTCGGTGGGTACCCCGCCGGCCCGGCGTCGGGGCCCGCCGGGGCCGACGACGACGGCGGGAGCCAGGGCGTCGAGCACGGCGGCGCGACCCCGGCCCCCCAGCCGCTGGTCCAGCGGCGCCACCGCGTCACCCCGGTCCCAGGCGGCCTGGGCGGCCGCCACCCACGCCGGCCCGGCTGGGAGGTCGATTGCTACCAGGTCGGGCACCGGCGGTAGTTTGCCGCCCACCATGCCCGTTCCGGCCGCCAGAGACTGGGTCGCCGGCGCCCGGCCCCGCACCCTGCCCGCCGCCGTCGTCCCCGTGGTCGTCGGGACCGCCGTGGCGTCGGCGGAGGGCCAGGTCATCTGGTGGCGGGCCGCCGCTGCTCTGGTGGTCTCCCTGGCCCTCCAGGTCGGGGTGAACTACGCCAACGACTACAGCGACGGCGTCCGGGGCACCGACACCGCTCGGGTGGGCCCGGTGCGCCTGGTCGCCTCGGGCCGGGCCCGACCGGCCGCGGTGCGGGCCGCGGCCATGGTGGCCTTCGGGGTGGCCGCGGTGGTTGGCCTCGGCCTGGCCGCGGCCGTCGGGCCCCAGCTCCTGGTGGTGGGGGCGGCGGCCATCGCCGCCGCCTGGTTGTACACCGGCGGGCCCCGGCCGTACGGCTACGCCGGGTACGGGGAGCTGTTCGTGTTCGTGTTCTTCGGCGTGGTGGCCACGGCGGGGACGGCGTATGTCCAGGTTGGTCGGCTGAGCGCCCTGGCCACCGTGGCAAGCTTGCCGGTGGGCCTGCTGGCCGTGGCCCTGCTGGTGGTCAACAACCTGCGCGACATCCCCGGCGACACGGCGGCGGGCAAGCGCACCCTGGCCGTGCGCATGGGCCCGCCGGCCACCCGCCGGCTGTACCAGGCCTGCCTCGGGGCCACCTTTGCCCTCCTCTTCGCCCTGGCCGCCTGGCGGCCATGGGCTCTGGTGGGCATGGCCGCCCTGCCACTGGCGTGGGCCCCGGCCCGGCGGGTGGGCAGGGGCGCGTCCGGGCTTGGCCTGGTCGAGGTGCTCGGGGCGACGGGCCGGCTGCAGATGGCCTTCGGTGCCCTCCTGGCTGCCGGCCTGGTGCTGTGAGGCGCGGGGGCTCAGCCCGAGCCCCGGAGCCAGGCGCCGACCACGCCGGCCACGTGCTCGGGGCGCTCCAGGTGGCAGGCGTGG
>JBOGGP010000057.1:0-11715 GCA_050744105.1 Acidimicrobiales bacterium | reverse complement strand
AGCCAGCCCCGGCCAGCCGGCCATGGCCAGCCGGGCGCCGGCGCCCGAGCCGGCGCCAGCCAGCCCCGGCCAACCGGCCATGGCCAGCCGGGCGCCGGCGCCCGAGCCGGCGCCAGCCAGCCCTGGCCAACCGGCCATGGCCAGCCGGGCCTGGCCAACCAGGCGCCCTGGCCAACCAGGCGCCCTGGCCAACCGGTTACACAGTGTTCACCTTGCCGACATCTTCACCGGTGCTGCCGACGGTACCTTGGCTGCCAGTGGGAGGCGCGTGGCCGGTCGGTCCCCCCCCGACCGGTCCCCTCCCGCCGGGGCCCGGCTCGGCCCACCGCCGGCGGGCCGGTACCGTGGGCCGGTGGAGACACTCGTCTGGGAGGGCCGCCCCGTGCTGCGGCGGCCGTTGCTGGTCACCGCCTTCGAGGGTTGGAACGACGCCGGCGACGCCGCCAGCATGGCCCTGTCGTACCTGGTGGACGCCTGGGGAGCGCAGCGGTTCGCCACCGTGGATCCCGAGGAGTTCTTCGACTTCACCGACAGCCGGCCGCACACCCGGATCGCCGAAGGGCTGGCCCGCACCATCGAGTGGCCCGCCGTCGACGTGCTCCACGCCAAGATTCCCGGCGCCGACCGGGACGTCATCTTCGTACGGGGAGTGGAGCCCCAGCTGCGCTGGCGCACGTTCTGCGCCGCCATCGTCGACGTGGCCGGCTGGGCCGGCGCCGAGCTGGCGGTCAGCCTGGGCGCCCTCCTGGCCGACGTGCCCCACACCCGGCCGGTGAGGGTCACCGGGACCACCGACGACCCCGGGCTCTCGGCGCGCCTGGGCCTGGTCCGCTCGAACTACGAGGGCCCCACCGGCATCGTCGGGGTCCTGGCCTCGGCCTGCGCCGGGGCCGGGATCCCGTCGGCGAGCTTCTGGGCCGCCGTGCCTCACTACGTCCACCAGGTGCCCTCGCCCAAGGCGGCCCTGGCCCTGGTGCGCGCCAGCGCCGCCGTCCTCGGCGCCCGGGTCGATCCTCTGGCCCTCCAGGTGGCGGCCGAGGAGTACGAGCGCCAGGTGAGCGAACGGGTGGCCGACGACGAGGACGCCGCCGCCTACGTCGCCCACCTGGAGGAGGCCGACGACTCGTCGGGGGGCGCGGGGGCCTTCGGAGGAGCCGGGGGGGCGGGGGCCTTCGGAGGAGCCGGGGGGGCGGGGGCCTTCGGAGGAGCCGGGAGGGAGGGGGGCGCAGCGGGAGCAGGCGGGGTCGAGGCCGGCCGGCCGGCGGGCCTCGGTGGCCTGGACCCCGAGGGCCTGGCCGCCCAGGTCGAGAGGTACCTGCGCGACCACCGCGCCGACGGGTAGTCCACCGGCGAGAGCTCTGGCGTGCTGGTCCCCTCCTGCCTGTGGCGGTCGAGACCCGAGGTGGTGGTCGCCCTCGACGACCGCTTCGGGGAGCCGGTCGACGCCTACGTGAACGGCTCCCAGGTGTGGCTGCGCGACGACGGCCCCGGGGCCGTCACCCTCGAGTGGCGGCTCCACCCGGTGGCCGGCTACCGCCGCCCAGCCGGCGTGGGCACCTACGAGATCTTCGCCGCCACCGCCCTGGCCCTCGCCGCCGGCGCCCGGCCGCCGGCGCCGCTGGAGGCGCTGTGGGACGGGCTCGAGGTGTTCCCCGCCTACGGCGACGACGTCGAGCCCCAGCCACTGGCGGCGGCGGCCGCCGCCGCCCTCGGCGTCGCCCCCGACGCCTCCGGCCTGGTCGACCACCAGGTCGTTGCCGACGAGTGGGAGGCCAGCGGCGGGGCCACGTCGGTCGTCGCCGCCCTGGCCGCTCAGCTCCAGCGTCGTTCGGGCTGGAGGCCGTAGGCCAGGTCGACCTGCCGGAGGACCCACCCGGTGCGCAGCAGCCCGTCGGCCACCGAGGGGTCGAGGAACCCGGCGCCGGCGGCGCCCGGCTCGGATCCTCGGGCCCCGGCCCAGTCGTGGTGCACGTGGGCGGTGGTGGCGGTGACGAAACCGTCCCAGGTGGCCGGCGGCAGGGCGCAGATGGTCTCGAAGTCCCGCCGGGTGGCCTTGACCACCCGGTTGAGCAGGTCCTGGGGAGGCCGGCCGCGTCGCAGCGGGGGCAGGTTGCCGAGCACCGGGATGTCGTCCACCCCGAGGCCGGCCGGGTCCTCCTCCACCAGCAGGTGGGCCAGGTAGCCGGTGACCACCAGGTGGGCGCCGGCCGGCGCCGACAGGGCCGTCACCGGCCGGGCCACCCGCTCGACGTAGGCCACGGCCAGGGCGCTGGTCAGCTCGCTGAGCGCCGCCACCGTGGACAGCGAGGAGACCACCCGGCGGTCGAGGGTGGCCGCCACCTGGCCCGCCGGCCCGAGGGCCTTCAGCCGGGCCCGGACCTCCCTGGCCCCCAGGCGGTCCGGCACGGTGCCGAGGACGCGGCGACCGATCAGGAAAGGCCCTCCCACGTCGGGCGGCGGGGCGGGTCGAAGAGCACCTCGGGCCGCTCCCCCCGGATGGCGGCGAAGGCCTGCCGGCGCCAGCGCTGCTCCCCGGCCAGGGGCGCCGGCAGGGCATCCTCGGCGAACCAGCCCAGGTCGGTCACCTCCAGGGGGTGAGGGTCCAGGCCGCCGCCAACGGCCCGGCAGTGGAACACCACCGAGTAGAACGGCGCAGCGCGCGCCCCCAGCCGCAGCCCGTCGAGGAAGGCGATCAGCTGGACCGGGTCGGCCACGATCCCTGTCTCCTCCCGCACCTCCTTGACTGCCACCTCCGACGCCGAGTAGCCCACGTCGGCCCAGCCCGTCGGGTACAGCCACATCCCCGAGTCGGCCCGGCGGATGAGCAGGATCTCGCCGGCGTCGTTGCCCACCACCGCCCCGACGGCCACCTTGGGGGTGACGTAGCCGGCCACCCCCTCGGCCACGCTGCGCACCCACCCGGCCACCAGCTCGGGGGCGGTGAACGCCCCCGAGTCCCGGTCGGCCGCCACCCTGATGTCGGCGGCCACCTTCAGCACCTCCTCGAAGCGCTCCCGCTCGTAGAGGCTGGCGGTGAAGCCGAGGCCGGTGCGGGCGATGCCGGCCAGGGCCTCGCTCCAGCGGATGAGGTCCAGCGCCGTCACCGGGCACGGGGGCTGGTCCATCCCCCCCAAGGCTACTGGGAGGCCTGGCGGGCAGCTACCAGCACCGGATCCCACACCGTCGAGAACGGCGGGGCGTAGCCGAGATCGAGGTTGACCATGTCCTCGACGGTCAGGCCCGCGGCCAGGGCGGTGGCCACCACGTCGATCCGCTTGGCCGAGCCCGGGCCCCCCACGATCTGGGCGCCCAGGGCCCGGCCGCTCCCCCGCTCGGCCAGCAGCTTGACGGTCACGGCCACCGAGTCGGGCAGGTAACCCGCCTGGGTCGAGGCCTCCACCCGGGTCACCCGGTAGTCGAAGCCGGCCGCCCTGGCCTCCTCCTCGCCCAGACCGGTGCGGGCGATCTCGCAGGCGCAGATCCGGGTCACCGCCGTGCCGGCCACCCCGGGAAAGGTGGCGTAGCCCCCCGACAGGTTGATCCCGGCCACCCGGCCCTGCTTGTTGGCATGGGTCCCGAGCGGCACGTGGACAGCCTGGCCCGACACGACGTGGCGCGACTCGCAGCAGTCGCCGGCCGAGTAGACCCCGTCGTGGTCGGTGCACTGGCGCCGGTCGACGGCGATGGCCCCGCTGGGCCCCGTGGCCACCCCGGCGGCGGCGGCCAGCGCCGTGTTGGGGACGACGCCGGTGCCCAGGATCACCATGTCGGCGGGCACCTCGCCGGCGCTGGTCGTGACCATCCCGTCCTCGATGGCCTCCACCCGCTCCTCCAGGCGGACGGCGATGCCCTCGGCGCGCATGGCCGCCCGGACCAGCGCCCCCATGTCGGGGTCGAGGCCGGGCATGACCTCGGGGCCCTGCTCGACGACGCTGACGCTCGCTCCCCGGTCCCGCAAGGCCTCGGCCAGCTCCAGCCCGATGTAGCCGCTGCCGACCACGCAGACATGCGCCGGGCGGCGCCAGGTCGCCTCCTCGACCAGGGCGGCGGCGTCGGCCATGGTCTGCACCCCGTGGACGTGGGGACCGTCGGCGCCGGGGACGTCGGGCCGGCGCGGCACCGCCCCCGTGGCCAGGTGGAGCAGGTCGAAACCGAGCCGGAAGGTGCGGTCGTGCGGCCGGTTGTGCACCTCCACGATGCCGGCGTCGAGGTCCACGGCGACGGCCTCGTGCTCGGTGCGGACGTCGATGCGCATGGCCCGGAACTGGGCCGGGCCGCGGGCCACCAGGTCCTCCATCCTCTGCACCCGGCCGGCCACCAGGTAGGGGATCCCGCACGCCGAGTAGCTGGTCCAGCGGCCCATCTCGACAGCCACGATCTCCAGGTCGGGCGCCCGCCGGCGGGCCTGGGCGGCGGCCGCCATCCCGCCGGCGTCGCCTCCGATCACGACCAGGCGGGTGCCCACGCCCGGGGAGCCTACGAGGTGAGGCATCATGGGTGCATGGCCGTACGCGAGGACTGCCGCCACTACATGCTGCGGACGACGCCGACAGGCGAGCAAGTGCAGCGCTGCCGGGTGGGCGCCGGCGAGGAGTCACCGTTCGGGTGCCCTGAGGGGTGCCTGTTCTTCGAGGGCCGGCTGCTCATCGGCGCCGGGTGGGCCAAGGCCCCCGACGAGCCCATGAGCGACACGAGCCGCGGGCTGATCGACCTGCCTCCGCGGCCCAAGAGGAGGGGAAAGAAAAAGCGCTAGCCCGGCGCCGGCCCGCCCCCGCTCGACCCGGTCAGGGCTTGGGGGAGATGGCCGAAGAAGGCCGAGCGGGCAAGTACCCTCCCGCACCCCGCGGCGCGGGCCCGGCGGATCAGGTCGGCATCGACGTGGCTGGCGAAGCCGACCGTCGGGGTCTCCCCGAGGCCGGCGATGGCATCGAGCACCCCGGCGCGGCCGAGGTCGAGGACCACCAGGTCGGCGCCGGCCGCAGCGGCCTCGGCCAGGCCGGCGGCCGAGCGGACCAGGACAAGCTCGGCCCCGACCACCTCGGCGGCGGCGGCGACCTTGGAGCGGTCGATCAGGTCGGGGACGTGGGCGACGATCCTCACCGGCCCGCACCGCCGGCCGGGCGCGGCCCGTGGCGGGCCTTGTGCTCCCAGGCCTTGGCCGCCCCCCAGGCCAGGGCAAGCTCCACGAGTCGGGGGTCGACGTCGGCCCACGACGCCGGCGACAGGTCGTAGGGGTCGTCGGGGAACCTGCCGGCCGAAAATCGGTCGCGCTGGCGCGGTGGGGCGCCGGCACCGGCGAGGACCTCGCTCGGGTAACGCACCGCGGCGCGGACCAGGGCGAGGGGAGTCCCCCGCTGCTCGTCGATGTCACTCCCCAACAGCTCCCTGGCCGCCGCACCTACCTCGGCCGCCGCCCGCCGGCCCGCCTCGGCGGCCGCCGCCGCCACCTCGGGGGGCACCTGGGCGCGCCAGGCCATCATCACCTCGCCCACGCAGCGCTGCGTCCACCCGCCCACGGCGGCGCCGATCCCCTCGGCCAGCTCCTCGGCCAGCTCGTCGGTGTCGGGCTCCCCGGCCAGCTCCTCGGTGTCGGGCTCCCCGGCCAGCTCCTCGGTGTCGGGCTCGTCGGTGTCGGGCTCCTCGGTGTCGGGCTCCCCGGTGTCGGGCTCCTCGGCCAGCTCGTCGGTGTCGGGCTCGTCGGTGTCAGGCTCGGTGTCGGGTTCCACGCCCCCATACTGGCCGGGATGAGACCGACACCGCTCTTGCCCGCCCCCGGGGCCGAATCCGTCTGGGACTACCCGCGGCCGCCCCGGCTCGAGCCTGCCGGCCGGCGTATCGTCGTCGTGTTCGCCGGCGTCACCGTGGCCGACTCCACGCGGGCCCTGCGGGTGCTCGAGACCAGCCACCCGCCCACCTACTACCTGCCGCCCGACGAGGTGGATATGTCGTGCCTCCGGGCCGCCGGCGGGGGGAGCTATTGCGAATGGAAGGGGTCAGCCAGCTACTGGGACGTGGTGGCCAGCGGCAACACGGCCCAACGGGCCGCCTGGTCTTACGCCGCGCCCAGCCCCCCTTTCACCAGATTGGCCGGCCACCTGGCGTTCTACTGCGCGGCGATGGACCGCTGCAGCGTCGATGGCGAGGTCGCCAGCCCCCAGCCCGGCGGCTTCTACGGCGGTTGGGTCACCTCCTGGGTGACCGGGCCCTACAAGGGTGCCCCCGGTACGCTCGGGTGGTGAGCGATCGGGCTGGTACAGCTGCCACCGAGATCACCTCGTCGACCCCGGTCACCGCCGGGCTGACGGTCAAGTTCCTGCGACAGGTGGCCGTCGCCGAGGCGGTGGCGTTCCTCACCCTGATCCTGGTCGGGGTGGTCCACGGGACCACCGGCGGCTGGAGCACGGCGCTCTTTGTGATGGGCAACGTGCACGGCGCGGTCTTCACCACCTACGTCGTGACCATCTTCGCCTTCCACCGCAAGCTCGACTGGGGACCGCTGACCCTGCTGCTGGTCCTGCTTGCCGGCTTCGTCCCCGGCGGCGGGATCATGGCCGAGCGCTGGGCCCTGGCCGACAGCCACGTCCGGCCCCCCAGGGCTCCCCGGCGGCGGGGCCCAGGCTGGGGCTCACGCCGGCGACAGTCAGTGGTTGAGGTTGCCGCTGCGAAAACCCTCGAGGTCGAGGGTCACGTACCGGTACCCCGACGCCCGTAGGGAGGCCACCACCTCGGCCCGGCGCTCGACCGCCCGGTACAGTTCGCCGGCGTCGAGCTCCACGCGGGCCAGATCCCCGTAGTGCCTGACCCTCACCTGGCCGAAGCCGAGGGTGTGCAGGGCCGCTTCGGCCACCGCCACCCGCTCCAGGGTCCCCAGGGTGACCGGGGTCCCGTAGGGGACCCGCGACGCCAGGCAGGCCGCCGCCGGCTTGGCCCACACCGCCAGGCCGAGCCGCCGGGCGTGCTCGCGAACGTCGGCCTTGGTGAAGCCGGCGTCGACGAGGGGGAACACCGCCCCCCGCTCCCGAGCGGCCGCCTGGCCGGGGCGGTGGTCGTCGAGGTCGTCGAGGTTGACACCGAGGGCGATGACAGCGTCGTGGGCGGCGGCCACAGGGCCCAGGCGCTCCATCAGCTCGGCCTTGCAGTGGTAGCAGCGGTCGCTGGCGTTGGCCACGTACTGCGGTCGGGCCAGCTCGTCGGTGACCACGGGGACCCAGCGCAGGCCCCACCGCTTGGCCAGCTCCTGGCAGCCCGCCAGCTCTTCGGGGGCGAGCGACGGCGACACGGCGGTGGCCGCCACCACCCGGCCGGCCCCGAGCTCGTCGTGGGCCACCCATGCGAGCAGGGCGGAGTCGACCCCGCCGCTGAAGGCCACCAACAGCCGATCGTGGGCAGCCACCTCCCGGCGCAGCGACAACAGCTCGGCAACGGGCACCCGACGAGCGTACGCCGCACCGCCGCCCTGGGGTACTGGGCCGCCAGCCGCGGAAGTCCTCGCCGGGTGATCCCTTAGGCCTCGAGCTCCGTCGGGGTACGCTTGGCCCCGTGCGCACTGTCGTGCTGGGGCCTCGCCCCGCAGAGTTGGACGCGCTGATCGCCCGCCGCCAGAAGCTGGGCCTCGATGGCTTCGACGAGGTCTGGGAGGGCGAGTACCACATGGCACCGATGGCCCACGGGCTTCACGGCTACGTCGACGATCAGGTCAAGGCGGCGTTGTGGGGACCGGCCAAGGCCGCCGGGCTCTACCCGAGCACCGCCTTCAACCTCGGGGAGCCTCGCAACTTCCGGGTGCCCGACGGGGCCCTGCACCGGGCCATCCCCAACGCCCTTTGGCTGCCCACCGCCGCGCTGGTCATCGAGATCGTCTCCCCCGACGACGAGAGCTGGCTCAAACTTGGCTTTTACGCCGCCCACGGCGTCGACGAGGTGCTGATCGCCGACCCCCGCGCCCGCTCCGTCGACTGGCTGGCCCTCGATGCCGGCGCCGGCGAGTACCAGGCCGTCACCTCCAGCGGGCTGGTGGCGCTGGGCGTGGAGTCGTTGAGCGCGGCCGTCGACTGGCCCCCGGTCCCCTGAGCCGGGGCCAACCGGGCATAAAAAAGGGGGGCGACCCGAAGGACGCCCCCCTTTCTCCAAAGGCTTTTGATCTAGAAGTCGTCCATGGGCCCGCCGCCCGTGGGGGCCGCGTCCTTTTCGGGCTTGTCCACGATCACAGCCTCGGTCGTGAGGAACAGCGCGGCGATCGACGCCGCGTTTTGCAGGGCGGAGCGGGTGACCTTGGCGGCGTCGATGACGCCGGCCTTGAACAGGTCCTCGTACTCACCGGTGGCCGCGTTGAGGCCCTCGGCCGCGCCCTTGAGGTTGCGCACCTTCTCGACCACCACGCCGCCTTCCAGGCCGGCGTTGACGGCGATCTGCTTGAGCGGCTCCTCGACGGAGCGCCACACTATGCGGGCGCCGGTGGCCTCGTCACCCTCCAGCTTTTCCGCCTGGTCCTGGACCCGGGCCTGGCAGCGCAGCAGGGCCACGCCGCCGCCAGGCACGACCCCCTCCTCCACGGCCGCCTTGGTGGTGGACACGGCGTCCTCGATGCGGTGCTTTTTCTCCTTGAGCTCGACCTCGGTGGCGGCGCCGACCTTGATGACGGCCACGCCGCCGGACAGCTTGGCCAGCCGCTCCTGCAGCTTTTCCCGGTCGTAGTCCGAGTCGGTGTTCTCGATCTCGGTCTTGATCTGGGAGATGCGACCCTTGATGTCGGCGTCGGCGCCGGCGCCCTCGACCACGGTCGTCTCGTCCTTGGTCACGACCACCTTGCGGGCCCGGCCGAGCAGGTCGAGGGTGGTGTTCTCCAGCTTGAGGCCGACCTCCTCGGTCACCACCTGGCCGCCGGTGAGGATGGCCATGTCCTGGAGCATGGCCTTGCGGCGCTCGCCGAAGCCGGGGGCCTTGACCGCCACCGACTTGAACGTGCCCCGGATCTTGTTGACCACCAGGGTGGCCAGAGCCTCGCCCTCGACGTCCTCGGCGAAGATGGCCAGCGGGCGGCCGGACTGCATGACCTTCTCCAGGAGGGGGAGCAGGTCCCGCACGGCGGAGATCTTGGAGCCGACGAAGAGGATGTAGGGGTCGTCGAGCACGGCCTCCATCCGCTCGGTGTCGGTGGAGAAGTAGGGCGAGATGTAGCCCTTGTCGAAGCGCATTCCCTCGACCAGCTCCATCTCCATCCCGAAGGTCTGCGACTCCTCGACGGTGATGACGCCGTCCTTGCCCACCTTGTCGATGGCCTCGGAGATCATACCGCCGATCTCGGTGTCGGCCGCCGAGATGGAGGCGACCTGGGCGATCTGCTCCTTGGTCTCTGTCTCCTTGGCGATGTCCTTGAGGGCGGCCACCGCCGCCTCGACGGCGGCCTCGATGCCCCGCTTGAGCGACATCGGGTTGGCGCCGGCGGCCACGTTGCGCAGGCCCTCGTGGACCATGGCCCACGCCAGCACGGTGGCCGTGGTGGTGCCGTCGCCGGCCACGTCGTCGGTCTTCTTGGCCACCTCCTTGACCAGGTCGGCGCCGACCTTCTCCCACGGGTCCTCCAGCTCGATCTCCTTGGCGATGGAGACGCCGTCGTTGGTGATGGTCGGAGCGCCCCACTTCTTGTCGAGGACCACGTTGCGGCCCTTCGGGCCGAGGGTGACACGAACGGCGTCAGCCAGCTGGTTCATACCGCTCTCCAGGGCGCGGCGGGCGTTCTCATCGAAGGCGATCATCTTGGGCATCGTCAGTCATTCCCTCCGTTGGGACCGGTCCCGACCGGACCGGGGATTAGCACTCTCGTTGGTCGAGTGCTAACACTACACCGCATCCGGGGCGCCAGCGCAAGCGCGAGGTGGGGGGCCGGTCGGGCGGCTCGGCCGCCGGCAGGCGGTGTGGGGCCGGTCCGGGCGGCTCAGCCGCCGGCGACGGCGGGCACGACCGATACGACGGTGCCAGCGGCCACCTCGGTGTCCAACCCGCTCAGGAACCGGATGTCCTCGTCGGCCACGAACACGTTGACGAAGCGCCGGAGCTGGCCCGACCCCTCGAACAGGCGCTCGGCGAAGCCGGGGTGGGCGGCGTCGAGGGCGTCGAGCACCTGGCCCACGGTGGAGCCCTCGACGCTCACCTCGGCCGAGCCGGAGGCCAGGGGACGCAGCTGCGACGGTATGCGGATCTTGACCATGCTCAGAGGACCTCTTGAAGCTCGGGGGCGGCGGAGAAGGCGTCGAGGGTCGGCGCGATGGTCACCGTAGGCCCGCTGCGGCCGGACACGGCGTCGATGGTCTTGAGCCCGTTGCCGGTGACGAAGGCCACCACCGCTTCGTCGGGTCGGACCACCCCCTGGGCCGCCAGCTTGGCCAGGGTGGCGATCGTCACGCCGCCGGCCGTCTCGGCGAAGATCCCCTCGGTCCGGGCCAGCAGGCCGATGCCCTCGACCACCTCGTCGTCGGTGACCGACTCGATGGATCCCCCCGAGGAGCGCACGGCGTCGAGGGCGTAGATCCCGTCGGCCGGGTTGCCGATGGCCAGGGACTTGGCAATGGTGGAGGGCTTGACCGGGCGCACCACGTCGGCCCCGGCAGCAAAGGCGGCCGCCACCGGCGAGCAGCCGGCGGCCTGCGCCCCAGAGATACGAACGTGGGGCTCGTCGTCGAGCAGGCCGACGGCGTGGAGCTCCTTGAACCCCTTGGCCACCTTGGTCAGCTGGCTGCCCGAGGCGATCGGGACCACCACGTGGTCCGGCGACCGCCAGCCCAGCTGCTCGGCCACCTCGTAGGCCAGCGTCTTGGAGCCCTCGGCGTAGTAGGTCCGGATGTTGAGGTTGACGAAGGCCCACGACGGGCGCTCGCCGGCCAGCTCCGCGCACAGCCGGTTGACGTCGTCGTAGTTTCCGTCCACCGCCACCAGGTGGCCTCCGAAGACCGCGGTCATCACCACCTTGGCCGGCTCCAGGTCGGAGGGGATGAAGACCACCGAGGCCATGCCGGCGGCGGCGGCGTGGGCGGCCACCGAGTTGGCCAGGTTGCCGGTCGAGGCGCAGGCGGCCACCTTGTAGCCAAGCTCGCGGGCCCTGGTCAGGGCCACCGACACCACCCGGTCCTTGAACGAGCCGGTGGGGTTGACGGTGTCGTTCTTGATCCACACCTCGCCCAGGCCCAGCTCGGCGGCCAGCCGGTCGGCCCGCACCAGGGGGGTGAACCCGGCACCGATGTCGATGGCGCCGCCGGCGCCGGCCGGCAGCAGGTCGGCGTAGCGCCAGATGGTGAGGGGTCCGGCGGCGATGCCGGCCCGAGAGGTGGCGGCGGCCACCTTCTCGTAGTCGTAGACCACCTCCAGCGGCCCGAAGCACCATTCGCATACGTGGAGCGCCTCGGCCGGGTACCGGCGCGCGCACTCCCGGCAGCGGAGACCTTCGACAAACGACAACTCTCCTCCTCATCGAAGCGGGCATTGGCACCTGCTGCTCCCTGGGGCAGTAGCCCGAGGGACAAGCTGGTTGCCGCGGCGTCACAGGGCCCGTCCCTCGACCGCTCTGGATGATCTGACCCATTGTGCACCGGCCGGTGGCCTACCGTCAACGTGGCCGGCGTCGTGGGCAGGCCGGCGTCGTGGCCGGGGCCGGCGCCGGGTCTCCGTCCGCCGGCTCGGGGCGGGTCCCCGGGGCGCGGGGCTCGGGGCGGGGCTCGGGGG
>JBOGGP010000056.1:0-11771 GCA_050744105.1 Acidimicrobiales bacterium | reverse complement strand
GTCCGGTCCGTCCGGTCCGTCCGTCCGTCCGGTCCGTCCGCCGCCGTGCCTTGCCGTGTCGCGCCGTCGTCGTCGTCGGTCGTGCCCCCGGCAGGAATCGAACCTGCGCACCCGACTCCGGAGGCCGGTGCTCTATCCCCTGAGCTACGAGGGCCTTGACCTGCTCGGGCCCCGACTGCCGGGGCCGCGCCGAGCAGCATATGCCATCGAAGGGGGCAGTAGGCTTGCCCGGTGGCCCAGGGCACGATCCTCGTCGTGGACGACGACCCCGGCATCGTCAAGCTCCTGCAGGTCAATTTCGAGATGGAGGGCTACGACGTGATCACCGCCTCCAACGGAGAGGACGGGGTGCGCCGGGCCGGAGCCGACCATCCCGCCCTGATGGTGCTCGACGTGATGATGCCCGGCATGGACGGCCTGGAGGCCGCCCGGCGGGTTCGCGCCGCCCCCGACACCGCCACCCTGCCCATCATCTTGCTGTCGGCCAAGGCCCAGGCCCCCGACATCCACGCCGGCCAGCTGGTCGCCGACGAGTACGTGACCAAGCCGTTCGACCCCCTCGAGCTCCTGGACCGCGTCGCCCGCCTGATCGCCTCCCGCGGCCAGGCCCTGCCCTGAGCCGGGCGGCAGGCCCGGGCGGTCCCCTGCCACTCGACCTCCTGCCCGACACCGCGGCGGTGACCGCCGGCGGCCTGCAGATCGGCGGGGTGGACGTGCTGGAGCTGTGCGAGGAGGTGGGGACACCGGCCTTCGTCTACGACGAGGCACACCTCCGCCGGCGCTGCCGCCAGGCCCACCGTGCCTGGGGCGGGCTGGCCGCCTACGCCTCCAAGGCATTTCTGTGCCGGGCCATGGCCACGCTGGTGGCCGAGGAGGGCCTGTCGATGGACGTGTCGACGGGGGGCGAGCTGCACGTCGCCCTGGCCGGCGGCATGCCCCCCGAGCGCCTGGTGCTGCACGGCAACAACAAGTCCGAGGCCGAGCTGGTGGCGGCCCTGCGGGCCGGGGTGGGGCGCATCGTGGTCGATTCGTTCGACGAGATCGGCCGCCTCGAACGCGTCGCCCCCGCCCTCGGCCCCCGGCCCGCCGTCCTGGTGCGGGTCACCCCGGGGATCGAGGCTCACACCCACGAGTTCGTGCGCACCGGCCAGGACGACTCCAAGTTCGGCTTCGGCCTGGCCAGCGGCGCCGCCGCCGAGGCGGTCGGCCGCCTGTCCGCTCCGGGGAGCCCCCTACGCCTGGGCGGGATCCACGTCCACATCGGCTCCCAGATATTCGCCCTCGACTCCTTTGCCCGGGCCATCGCCGTGGTGGCGCCCTTCTTCGCCGTGACGGGGCTCGACGAGCTGTGCGTCGGTGGCGGTCTGGGGGTGGCCTACGTCACCGGGGAGACGAGCCCGAGCATCGAGGCCTGGGCCGACACGGTGCGAGCAGCCTGCCGCCATGCCGGCATCGACGCCGGCGTCCGCGTGACCGCAGAGCCCGGGCGGGCCATCGTGGCCGGCGCCGCCATCACCTGCTACCGGGTGGGCACCATCAAGGCCCTGCCCGGCCTGCGGACCTTCGTGAGCGTGGACGGGGGAATGAGCGACAATCCCAGACCGGTGCTCTACGGCAGCGGCTACGAGGCCTTCCTGCCCCGGGAGGTGGCCGCGGCGCGCCCGGTGGTGGCCGAGGTGGTCGGCAAGCACTGCGAGTCGGGGGACGTGATCGTGCGCGCCGCCCGCCTGCCTGCCGACACGGCGGTCGGCGACATCCTGGCCACGCCCGTCACCGGCGCCTACGGGCACACCATGGCCTCCAACTACAACAAGGTGCCCCGCCCGCCGGTGGTCTTCGCCGGCGACGGGGCGTGGCGGGTGGTCGTGCGGCGCGAGACCCTCGACGACCTCCTGGCCCTCGACGCCTGACGTCCGGCGCCCGGCAGGCAGGCCAGGGCGGCCCGCTAGCCTGGTGGGGCATGCAGCGCGTCCCGGTCCGCGTCGGCCTCCTCGGCTGCGGCCATGTCGGGGGCGCCCTGGCCCGCCTGCTGGTGACCGACGGAGGGCGGATCTCGGCCCGCACAGGATTGGACCTGCAGCTGGCCGCCGTGGCCGTGCGCAGCCTGGCTCGTCACCGGGAGCTGGAGCTACCCGACGGAGTCCTCGGCCCCGATCCTCGTGCCGTCGTATCCGACCCTTCGATAGACATCGTCGTCGAGGTGATCGGCGGCATCGAACCGGCGCGGGGGCTGATCCTCGACGCCTTGAAGTCGGGGAAGGCGGTGGTGACGGCCAACAAGGAGCTGCTGGCCAACTGCGGCCCCGAGCTGTTCGAGGCGGCCGCCGCCGCCGGCGTCGACCTCCTCTTCGAGGCGGCGGTGGCCGGCGGGATCCCCCTGATCCGCCCCCTGCGCGAGTCCCTCGCCGGCGAGCGCATCCTGCGGGTGATGGGCATCGTCAACGGCACCACCAACTACATCCTGAGCCGGATGACCGAGTCGGGGGCCTCGTTCGAGGACGCCCTGGTCGAGGCCCAGGGCCTGGGTTTCGCCGAGCGGGACCCCACCGCCGACGTGGAGGGCTTCGACGCCGCCGCCAAGGCGGCCATCCTGGCCAACGTCGCCTTCGGAGCGAGGGTGGTGGCCGGCGACGTCTACCGCGAGGGCATCGACGCCATCACCACCGCCGACATCGCCGTGGCTCGGCGGATGGGCTACGTCATCAAGCTGCTGGCCGTGGTCGAGGCCGACCCCAGCGGGGCCACGGCCTCGATCTCCGTCAGGGTCCATCCGGCCATGGTCCCGGCCAACCACCCGCTGGCATCGGTGCGGGACTCGTTCAACGCCGTGTTCGTGGTGGGCGAGGCCCTGGGCGACCTGATGCTGCTGGGTCGGGGCGCCGGGGGGATGCCGACGGCGAGCGCGGTGCTGGGCGACGTGCTCGACGCCGCCCACAACCGCCTGGTGGGCGGCGCCGGCCGGTCTCTGGCCCTGCGGCAGGTCCCGCTGCGGCCGATCGACGACGTGGTCTCGGCCTACTACCTGACCCTGGCGGTGGCCGATCGCCCCGGGGTGCTGCACGCCGTGTCCGGGGTGCTGGGCGCCAACCGGGTGTCCATCCGATCCATGGAGCAGGAGGCGTCGGAGAAGGAGAGGACCTGCCCCGACGACGCCCGCCTGGTCTTTGTCACCCACCCGGCGGTGGAACGGGACGTCCGGGCCTGCCTGGACGACCTCCGTCAGCTCGACGCCGTCCACCGCGTCGGCAGCCTGATCAGGGTGGTCGAGGGTTGAGCGCGCCGGGCACTCCCGAACGGCCCTGCTCCCAGGGCCGCCGGGCCCAGGCGCAGTGGCGGGGACTCATCGAGGAGTACCGGGAGTTTCTCCCGGTGGAGGCGAGCACGCCGGTCGTCACCCTCCTGGAGGGGGCCACGCCCCTGCTGAGCGCGCCCCGGCTGTCCGAACGGGTTGGTGCCCGGGTGTTCCTGAAGGTGGAGGGGGCCAACCCGACCGGTTCGTTCAAGGACCGGGGCATGACCGTGGCCATGTCCAAGGCGGTTGAGGAGGGCGCCAAGGCCGTCGTGTGCGGGAGCACGGGCAACACCTCGGCGTCGGCGGCCGCATACGCCGGGCGAGCCGGGCTGGCCTGCGTGGTGCTCATCCCCGACGGCTACATCGCCCTCGGCAAGCTGGCCCAGGCGTTGATCCACGGCGCCCGGGTCCTCCAGGTAAAGGCCAACTTCGACGTGGCCCTCGACATCGTGCGGGCCCTGGGGGAGCAGGCGCCGGTCACCATCGTCAACTCGATCAATCCCCACCGCATCGAGGGCCAGAAGACCGGCGCCTTCGAGGTGGTCGACGCCCTCGGCGACGCCCCCGACGTGGTCTGCATCCCGGTCGGCAACGCCGGCAACATCACCGCCTACTGGAAGGGCTACCGCCAGTACCAGGACGCCGGCCGGTCGACCCGGCTGCCCCGGATGCTCGGCTTCCAGGCGGCCGGCGCCGCCCCCATCGTCGCCGGCCACCCCATCGAGTCCCCCGAGACGGTGGCCACTGCCATCCGCATCGGCCGGCCTGCCTCGTGGTACGGCGCCACCGCGGCGGCGAGCGAGTCGGGAGGAGCCATCGCGTCTGTCACCGACGCCGAGATCCTCGACGCCTACCGCTACCTGGCAGAGCGGGAGTCGGTCTTCTGCGAGCCCGCCTCGGCGGCGTCGGTGGCCGGCCTGGTCAAGGTCGGTGTGCCGGCCGGCTCCACGGTGGTCTGCATCCTGACCGGAGGCGGCCTGAAGGACCCCGACATCGCCATCGGCCAGATCGCCGTGCCCACCGTGGTGGACCCCGACATCCGGGCGGTGAGGGCCGAGCTGGGGATCTGAGAGCCCGCCGCCGGCGGTACCGGGGAGGTGCGGGCCCGCTGGCGGACGAGCATCCTGGGCGGCTAGAGTGCTAGGTGTAGAACGAGTCGTCGCCTGCCTGACGACGTGCAGCTGACCCGACTGCGGGAGTGTGGCAACGCCCGCCAAAGCCTGCGGCGGGTCGCTGTGCTCGCCGGGCTTCCTTTCCCCAACTGCTGTCCGGGCGCTCGGGCGCGCGCAGCAAGGAATGCAAACGAGGTAGTCCATGAGCGAGCTGCAGCTCGAGCGCTCGGTCCTCGAGGCCAAGGAGCGAGAGGAGCTCTTCGCCATCGCCGATGCGCTCGGCACCAATCCCACGGCTCGGGCCCGCAAGGGGGACCTGGTGGGCCAGATCCTCAGGGCCACCGGGGTCGAGCAGGCCGATCCCCAGGCGGACCCGCCCGGCTCGGGCCCAGCCGAGCCGGCCGGCGCCGACCGTCCGCGGCGGGTTCGGGCGAGGAAGGCCGCCGGCGACCAGACGCCAGGGGCGCCCGACGACGGCGAGGCGGTCCCGCCGGGCGCGCACGACGCCGCCCAGCTGCGGTTGGAGGGGCCAGCGACGCTCGAGCCTGATCCGGCCCCCGGGGACGGATGGCCACGGCCGGCGAACGGGACGCAGCCGGCCGCCGTCGAGACCGCAGGTACGGGCGGCAACGGCGCCGGTCCCGAGCGGGCCGAAGGCGTCTCGGTCGACCGTGGGTCGGACCAGGGGTCGGACCAGGGGTCAGACCAGGGGGCGGACCAGGGGGCCGAGCGGGCCGGCCGCTTCGACGGCGAGCCCGGCAACCGCCGCAACCGCCGCCGCCGGGGCCGGGACCGCCTCGAGCGCGGCGATCGTGACCCTGCTGGTCACAGCACCGTCGGCTCAGCCGCCGTCGACAGTCAGGGATCGGGGGAGCCGGTCGAGGTCAAGGGCTTCCTCGATCTGCGGGACGAGGGCTACGGGTTCCTGCGCACGGGTGGTTTCCTCGCCGGTCCCAACGACGTCTACGTCTCCATCTCCCAGGTGCGGCGCTTCTCCCTGCGCCGGGGCGACCAGTTGGAGGGAGCCTCCCGGCCGGCGAGCAGCAGCGAGAAGTACCCGGCCCTGCTGCGGATCGACACGGTCGCCGGGATGACCCCGGACGAGGCCAGGGCGCGGCCGCGCTTCGAGGACCTCACGCCGCTGTTCCCCGACCAGAAGCTGCGCCTCGAGGTCCCCGGCGACTCGGCCAACATGACGGCCCGCATCGTGGATCTCATCTCGCCCATCGGCAAGGGGCAGCGGGGCCTGATCGTCTCGCCGCCCAAGGCGGGCAAGACGACGGTCCTCAAGCAGATCGCCCACTCAATCGAGGCCAACAACCCCGACGTCCACCTCATGGTCCTCCTGGTCGACGAGCGCCCCGAGGAGGTGACCGACATGCTCCGGTCGGTCAAGGGGGAGGTCGTCGCCTCGACCTTCGACCGCCCGTCCGAGGAGCACACCCAGGTGGCCGAGCTGGCCATCGAGCGGGCCAAGCGCCTGGTCGAGGCCGGGCGGGACGTGGTCGTGGTCCTCGACGGCATAACCCGCCTGGCCCGGGCCTACAACCTGGCCCAGCCGGCCACCGGCCGCATCATGTCCGGCGGGATCGACACCGGGGCCCTCTACCCGCCCAAGAGGTTCTTCGGGGCGGCCCGAAACGTGGAGGAGGGTGGTTCGCTGACCATCCTGGCCACCGCGCTGGTCGAGACCGGCAGCCGGATGGACGAGGTTATCTTCGAGGAGTTCAAGGGCACCGGCAACATGGAGCTGCGCCTCGACCGCAAGCTGGCCGAGCGCCGCGTCTACCCGGCCATCGAGGTCAACGCGTCGTCGACCCGCCACGAGGAGCTGCTCTTCGACCGGGCCCAGCTGCAGCAGGTCTGGAAGCTGCGCCGGGTCCTCAATGCCCTGGCCGGCGACGGGACGAGCGGCGCCGGCCTGGAGCTGCTGATGGAGAAGATAAAGCTGACCACGAGCAACGACGAGTTCCTCGCCGACATCGCCAAGAACGCTCCCGCCGGATGACCATCCGTGGGGGCCCGTGCCCAGGCGGGTGGCGGGCAGGCGGGTGGCGGGCAGGCGGGTGGCGGGCAGGCGGGTGGCGGGCAGGCGGGTGGCGGGCAGGCGGGTGGCGGGAACAACGCTGCGTCCGGGCGGGTTGTGACAGGGCCTGAGTTAGGAGCCGAGCCATGAAGTCCGAGATCCACCCCAACTACCTGACGGCCACCGTGACATGCTCGTGCGGCAACGCCTTTAGCACCCGCTCCACCAAGGCGGAGCTGCACACCGAGCTGTGCAACGTGTGCCATCCCTTCTACACCGGCAAGCAGCGCCTGGTGGACACCGGCGGCCGGGTCGAGCGCTTCGAGCGCCGCTACGGCCGCCGCAACAAGAAGTAGGCGCGGCGGTCACCACCGGGCCTGACCGGGCACGGCTGGAGGGCCTGCGCCAGGCCAAGCTGCAGGCCGTGGTGAGGGAGCGGTGGGGAGCGGCCGAGCGCTGGCCCGGCCCCGCCCCGGGCGGCGCCACCCTGGTGGAGGCAGGCACCGGGCGGGCCTGGTACCTGGTCGACGACGGGACCGTCGGCGCCCTGGGGGCGGCATTGACCTGGGCCGCCCGGCTGCCGGCGCCGGCCGGTCCGCAGGGGAGTGGGGGGGTGCCGGCAGAGCTGCACGTGGTGGTGGAGGACGCGGCAACGGGCCTCGCCGGCATCCTGGCCCGTCGGGCGGCGCAGTTCGCCCCGTCCCCGCAGGTGTGGGTGGTGCAGGGCCGGGGCTTGGGGCCGGCCGAGCCGGCGCCGCCGGCGGGGCTGGTCGGTCAGGCGGGGCTGTTTGGGCCGGCGGGGCTGGTTGGGCCGGCCGGGCTGGTTGGGCCGGCCGGGCTGGTCGGGCAGGGGGGGCTGGTCGGGCAGGGGGGGCTGGTCGGGCAGGGGGGGCTGGTCGGGCAGGGGGGGCCGGTTGGGCTGGTTGGGCCCGGGCTCGGCGGCGGGGTGGCCGACCTGGTCGGCTGCCTTCGCGCCCACGGGGTCGACCCGGTGATCGTTGCCCTGGCAGGGGAGGATCTCGGAGGGGGCCGTGGCCTGAGGCCCCGGTCGGAGGTGGTGGTCTCCGGCCAGATCCTCGGTCTCGAGGTAGCCCGCATCGTCTGCCACGCTCACGGCTCGGCCGTCTTGGAGGTGGGGATCGGTCACCACGACCGGGAGGCCAGGGCCGTTCTGCGACCGGGGCAGTCAGCCGACTCCGCCCTCGACGAGGTCGTCGAGGTGGTGCGCCGCTGGCGCCGCGCCGGCGCCGGCCGGCACCCGGCCAACTCGTTGGCGCTCGAGGGCTGGCTGCGCGCCGTGGTCGTCGGCCGCCCCGAGCTGGTCGGAGCCGCGGAGCTGCATCCCCTGCCACCGCTGAGGCTCCTCACGTCGTCGCCGACCCCGGTGGACCTGCGCCGGCCGGCGCCGGCGGCGGCCTCCGGCACCAGCCTCGACGGTGCCCCCGCGGTGGTGGTGTGCTCGACGGGTGTCGACGTGGATCTGGTGCCGGCCGCCGCCGACTACCGGTTGGCCGACCGGCGGCGGGCGGTCCTTCGCCTGGTCGTGCCCGAGGGCGACGACTACCCCTCGACCCGCCAGCTGGCCGGTCGCCTCCAGCCTCCGGCGGAGGTGGTGACGGTGCCGAGGCACTGGCCGGGCCTGGGAACCGGTCTGTGACAGGCCACGGCCGAGGGGCGTACGGGGGGTTGGTGGCGGCGCCGTTGGGCGTTGGGCCGGGTGGGCGCCGGCGCGCGACACAAATGCGCGTCACTTTTTTCGGATGGGAGGGTACCGCGCATTTGCGCTCACGGGCGGCACATAAATGCGCGGTACCCTACGTTGGAAAATTAGTGACGCGCATTTGTGCGGGCGGTGGAGGGCTGTGCAGCCCGGCAGCCCGGTGCAGGCCCGTGCCGTCCAACATCGACCTCTGGGGTGCCTGGTCTATCGGCGTCTATCGGCGTCTATCGGCGCCAGCCCCGAGCGGCACAGCGCCACGCCGCCAAGAGGGTCTCGGCCGTCTGGTCCGGGTAGAGTACGATGTCCTCCCAGGTAAAGCGCTGGACCAGCCATCCCCGCACCAGCTTGTTCTGCCGGCGCAGGTCGCGTCCGAGGGCCTCTGGCCCGGCGTGGGTCGCTGCTCCGTCGACCTCCACGGCCAGGCGGATCCGGACCCAGGCAAAGTCGACGCGGATCCGCTTCCCGTCGATGAGCAGGACGTGCTGGCGGACCGGATCCTCCAGGCCGCAGCGGCGGACCAGCTGGACGAACCGTGTCTCGGCGTCGCTCTCGGTGGGCGCTGCCCCCGCCGGCCGGCGCTCCAACACGGCGCGGAGGCGGGCAGGGCCACGGTGACCCGGCCGGCCGCTGGTCGACCGGCTCCACAGCTCGTCGAGGGCGACCACGTGTCGTCGCAGGGCACATTCCACCGCCCGCTCGACGGTGTCCTCGTCGAGCAGCAGCCCGACATCGGCCAGCGTACGGCCCACCCCCGTCACCGGGAACCCGTCGCAGTGCTGGCGGTCGGGGGCAGCCAGGCCGGCAAGGCGGTGGAGCGCTACTCGCCTCGGCCGGCGGTTGTCGGACACGCTCACGTCGACACTGCCCGCCTCTACGCCGTCGAGGCCGCAGAGTGCCGCGGCCGAGCGGTGGGACAGGACGGCGCCGTCGCCGGCCAGCAGCAAGCCCTGCCAGAGCCGAAACCGCCATGTCCACTGGGTGCCGGCCAGCGCCAGCAGGCCGCGGGCCGGGCGGACCATGGTGCCGCCAGCCAGCAGGCGGGCTATCTGCGTGCGGCTGATGCCCGCTTCCTCCATCTGCCGGCTGCTGATCACCCCGTGCTGCGACGTGGCCAGCCTCGACCAGTCCGAAGTACCTGTCATAGCATGAAAATCTATCAGAGAGATAAGAGGGTTCAGTGCTGCCCCCCCCAGCCCACCCCCCCAGCCCACCCCCGGCCCACCCCCCAGCCCACCCCCCGGCCCAGCCCCCCGGCCGGTATTCTGGGCGGACCGTGCTGGAGCGCCTGGGTGGCCTCGAGGAGGAGTACCGGACAGTGCTCGGACAGCTGGCCGACCGGGCGGTGCTGGCCGACCAGCGCCGGCTTCGCGACGTGGCCCGCCGGCAGAAGCAGCTCGAGCCGGTGATGGAGGCCTGGGGGGCCTACCAGCAGGCCCTTGGGGACAGGGACGCCGCTGCCGAGATGCTCGACGGGGCCTCGGGCGACGACTGGGAGATGCTGCGCGCTGAGCACCAGGACGCCGAAGCCCGCATGGTCCGCCTCGAGAGCCAGCTGGAGATCCTGCTGCTCCCGAGGGATCCCAACGAGGGCAAGAACGTGATCGTGGAGATCCGCGGCGCTGAGGGCGGTGAGGAGGCCAACCTGTTCGCTCGCAACCTCCACGACATGTACCTGCGTTACGCCGAGAGGCGGGGCCTCGGGGTGGAGGCCATCTCGGCGGACCAGTCCGACATGGGTGGGTTCAACGAGGTCACCTTTATGGTCAGGGGCGACGAGGCCTGGACGCGGCTCAGGTTCGAGGGCGGTCCCCACCGGGTGCAGCGGGTGCCCGTAACCGAGTCGGCCGGCCGGGTCCATACCTCGTCGGCCACGGTCACGGTCCTGCCCGAGGCCGAGGAGGTCGACGTCCACATCGAGGACAAGGACCTGAAGGTCGACGTCTACCGCTCGACCGGGCCGGGAGGGCAGTCGGTCAACACCACCGACTCGGCCGTGCGGGTGACCCACGTGCCGAGCGGGATCGTGGTCGCCATGCAGGACGAGAAGAGCCAGATCCAGAACCGGGCCAAGGCCATGGTGGTGCTGCGGGCCCGATTGCTCAAGGCCGAGCAGGACCGCCAGGACGCCCAGCTGTCCGAGGCCCGGCGCCACCAGGTCGGGGGGGGCGGACGCTCCGAAAAGATCCGTACCTACAATTACAAGGAGAACCGGGTCACCGACCACCGCATCGGGATCACCATCTACAAGCTGGACAAGGTGCTCCTCGGCGACCTCGACGAGATCGTCGACGCCCTGGCCGCGGCGGAGCGGGCCCGCCAGCTCTCGGGCGGAGACAGGCTCTGAGCGCCCCGCCCCTCGCCGCTCACCGTGGCCTGCACCCGGGCGGCCCTGCTCCGACGACCACCTGGCTCTGGCTCTTTGCCCAGGCCAGGGACCGGCTCGGCTCGGCCACCGAGGCCCGCTGGATCATCGAGGAGGCCGCCGGCGCGCCCTGGCCGGGGCTGCTCGACGACCCCCCCCTCGCCCGGGCCGCTCGGCGGGCCGAGGTCATGGTCGAGCGCCGCGGCGCCGGCGAGCCCCTCCAGTACGTGCTCGGCCGGTGGGGTTTCCGCGGCCTTGACCTTGTCGTGGACCCTCGGGTCCTCATACCCCGGCCCGAGACCGAGCAGGTCGTCGAGGTGGCGCTGGGCGAGCTCGACCGGGTCGGCCGGCGGGTGCGCCACCCGGTGGTGGTGGACCTCGGCACCGGGTCGGGGGCCATTGCCCTTTCGGTGGCGGCCGAGCGCCCCGCCGCCGAGGTGTGGGCCACCGACGCCTCGGCCGCTGCCCTGGAGGTGGCCGGCGCCAACCTGGCCGGGCTGGCCTCGACCCGGGTCCGGCTGGCGCTCGGGTCGTGGTGGTCGGCCCTCCCCCCCGAGCTCGGCTCTCGGGTGGATCTGGCCATTTCCAACCCCCCGTACGTCTCCTCTGGGGAAATGAGCAGCCTCGACCCGGTGATCGCCGGCTGGGAGCCGCACCAGGCACTCGAGGCCGGGCGCAGCGGTCTCGAGGCCATCGGCCTGGTAATCGACGGCGCCCGGTCGTGGCTGGCGCCGGGCGGCGCGCTGGTCGTCGAGATCGCCCCCCACCAGGCGCCGGCCGCCCGGCGGATGGCTAGCGATGCCGGCTTTGGGACCGTCGAGGTGAGGGACGACCTGGCCGGGAGGTCGCGGGCGCTGGTGGCCAGGTCGGCCGGGGACGGGAGGTAGGCCGGCGGTGGTCACGGTGCTCGCCGCCGGCGGCGAACCTCCGCCGGAAGCGGCCGTCGGCGCCGCCGTGGCCGCGCTCGGGGCCGGCGACATCGTCGGCCTGCCCACCGACACCGTCTACGGGCTGGCCGCCGACCCCTTCCAAAGCGGGGCCACCGACCGCCTCTTCCGGATCAAGGGCCGTCCCCGCAACGTCGAGCTGCCTGTCCTGGTGGCCGACGCCGGCCAGGCCCGGGGCCTCACCATGGCCCTGCCCGCCGCCGCCGAGCGCCTGATGGCTCGGTTCTGGCCCGGGCCCCTCACCCTGGTCCTGCCCCGGCGGGCCGACCTGGCCGCCGACCTGGGCGAGGACGACGCCACCATCGGGATCCG
>JBOGGP010000055.1:0-11900 GCA_050744105.1 Acidimicrobiales bacterium | reverse complement strand
CTGCGCCCCGAGCGGGGCTCCGCCCCGCACCCCACCTGGCGGGCTAGACCCACGCGCTCACTGCACCCCATGCATTTTCCGGTCAGTGCGACCCTCGAGCTCCCCGCCGACGGTCAGATCTCTCACGTGGGGGTGGCGAGGGGACCGGCCGGGTCGAGGGCAAGCAGCAGATGGGCGGAGTCGCGGGGCTCGATCGGGACCTGGGCGATGGCCGCCGCCGGAAGCGTGTACTCCGGGACGTCCACGACCGCCGAACCTTCCGCCGGGCCTTATTCTCCGCCACGGACCCTTGTCCCTCAGGAGGGGGCAGGGCCCCCGAACAGGCTGGCCGGCTCCGGCCCGGCGCCGCCGACCACCGGCTCGAGGCCGAGGTGCGACCACGCCGCCGGCGTGGCCACCCGCCCCCGTGGCGTGCGCATGAGCAGTCCCAGCTGGAGGAGGAAGGGCTCGTAGACGTCCTCCACGGTGTCGGGCTGCTCCCCCACGCTCACCGCCAGGGTGGACAGGCCCACCGGCCCGCCCCCGAAGCGGGCGCACACGGTGGCCAGGATGGACCGGTCGACCTTGTCCAGGCCGAGGTCGTCCACCTCGAAGACGCTGAGCCCGGCCCGGGCCACATCGACGGTGACCACGCCGTCGCCCCTCACCTCGGAGAAGTCGCGGACCCGGCGGAGCAGCCGGTTGGCGATGCGGGGGGTCCCCCGGGACCGCCGGGCGATCTCGGCCGCCCCTTCCGCTGAGACGTCGACGCCGAGGATGCGAGCGGCCCGGGCCACGATGGCCTCCAGGTCGGCCGGGTCGTAGTAGTCGAGGCGGGCCACGAAGCCGAAGCGGTCACGCAGGGGCCCCGTCATCAATCCGGTGCGGGTGGTGGCCCCCACCAGGGTGAACGGCGGCAGGTCGAGGCGGATCGACCGGGCGCTCGGCCCCTTGCCGAGCACGATGTCCAGGCAGAAGTCCTCCATCGCCGGGTACAGGATCTCCTCGACGGCGACCGCCAGGCGGTGGATCTCGTCGACGAAGAGCACGTCGCCCTCAGCCAGGTTGGTGAGGATGGCGGCCAGGTCGCCGGCACGCACCAGCGCCGGCCCCGAAGTTATGCGGATGCCGGCGCCCATCTCCTGGGCCACGATCCCGGCCATGGAGGTCTTGCCCAAGCCCGGGGGCCCGGCCAGGAGGATATGGTCCGCCGGCTGGCCCCGGCGGCGGGCCGCCTCCAGGAGTATGGCCAGGTGCTCCTTCAAGGCGGCCTGGCCGACGAACTCCGACAACCGCCGGGGCCGCAGCGTGACCTCCTCTGGCGACTCCGCCGGGACGGCCGCCGAGTCCACCACCCGGGCGGGCAGCGCCTCCTCCCTCACCGCCGCGCCGGCCTCACCGTGGCCCCCGCAACCGTGGCCCCCGCAACCGTGGCCCCCGCAACCGTGGCCCCGGCAACCGTGGCCCCGGCAACCCTGGCTCCGGTCACCGTGGCTCCGGTCACCGTGGCTCCGGTCACCGTGGCTCCGGTCACCGTGGCTCCGGTCACCGTGGCGCCAGGTCCCTCAGCGCCACCCGCATCAGGTCCTCGACGTCACCCTCGCCGGGCAGGCGGGCCAGGGCGGCTCGGACCTCGTCGGGGTCGTAGCCGAGCGCCCCCAGGGCGGCTCGGACCTCGCTGCGGGCGTCGCCGGCCGCACCGTTGGCGGTGACGCCGGCGCCGGGCCCGGCGAAGTCGTCGCCGTCGCCCAGGCGGCTGGCCAGGTCGATCAGCAGGCGGGCCGCGGTCTTGCGGCCGATCCCCGGCACCAGGGTGAGGGCGTCGGCGTCGTGGGCGTCGACGGCCAGGCGCAGGGCGGCCGGTGAGTGCACCGACAGCATGGCCAGGGCAACAGCGGGGCCCACCCCCCGCGCCCCGATCAGGGCCTCGAAGCAGTCCCTCTCCGCCAGCGTGGCGAAGCCGTACAGGATCAGGGCCTCCTCGCGCACATGGGTGTGGACATGGACGAAGGCGGCCGAGCCCAGCCCGCCGAGCGCTCCCAGGGTGGCCGCCGGCACCACCACCCGGTAGCCCACGCCCGCGGCCTCGACCACGACCTCGCCGGTCCCGTCGGGCCGGGCCCGGCGGTCGAGGACGGTGCCGCGCAGGGACCCGATCATGGCCCGCAGCGAGCAGCCGACGTCGCCGCCCGCAGCCGGAAGCCGGCCAGGTGGCAGATGGCGAGCGCCAGGGCGTCGGCCTGGTCGGCCGGCCGGGGAGGCTCGACCAGCCCTAGGAGGACCTGGACCATGCGCTGCACCTGGCCCTTACCCGCCGATCCGTAGCCCGCCACCGCCTGCTTGACCTCGTTGGGGCTGTACTCGGCCACGGGGATGCCTGCCTCGGCGGCCACGGCCAGGGCCACCCCGCTGGCCTGGCCCACCGCCATGGCGGTGCGGACGTTGGCCTGGAACAGCACCCGCTCGACCACCACCACGTCAGGCCCCAGCGAGGCGACCAGTTGCCTGAGGTCCACCAGCAGCGTGTACAGGCGGGCGGCGGTGGGCTCGTCGCTGGGAGTGGTGAGGTGGCCGGCGGCCACGGCCGACAGCTTCCCCGAAGCTGCCCTCACCGCCCCGTAACCACAGCGCGAGAGCCCGGGATCGATCCCCAGAGCGAACACTCGTTCGAGAATAGCAGCCGAACGTCAACCAGTGGTGGATGCCACCGCCTGGAGCAGGCGATCGGCACTGACGTAGGTCATCGACGTGAGCGAGCGCCGGGCGAAGCGGATCGTGCCGCCGGGGTCCACCACGAAGATCGACCTCCGGTAGAAGCCGAGGGGCCCGAGGATCCCGTACGCCGCCCCGACCGCCTTGCCCACGTCGGCCAACAGGGGCAGCGACAGTCCCTGGTCGGCGGCAAAGCGCTCGTGGCTGCCGACGTCCTGCGGACTGAGGCACCACACGGTGGCGCCGAGAGCTCCGAACGCGGAGAGATCCTCGTTGTACGACCGTAGCTGCTGGGTGCATACCGGGGTGCCGTCGGCCGGGTAGAACACCAGGACCAGCGCGCCGTCCCGCTCGTCGGCCAGGCAGTAGGTCCGGGCTCCAGTGCCGGCCAGGCAGAACCCGGGGGCCACGTCCCCCACCCCCGGCGCAGCTCCCCGGGGCGGCGGGCCCCCGGGGACCGGCCCTCGCGGTGTGCTCACCGGCATCGGGCGCTCAGGCCTCGACCAGCTCGAGGATGCTGTCGGGGATGTCGAAGTTGGCATACACATTCTGGACGTCGTCCAGATCCTCGAGCGAGTCGACCAGACGGAGGACCTTGCGGGCGTCGGCCTCGCTGCCGAGGGGCACGGTGGAGGTGGGGAGCATGGTGACCTCGGCGCTTTCCACGGGGGCGCCGGCGGCCTCCAGGGCAGAGCGCACCGAGACAATCTCGGCGGCCGGCGTGACCACCTCCCAGGCGTCGCCGGCGTCGCGCACATCCTCCGCCCCGCCATCCAGGGCGGCGAGCATCACCTCGTCCTCGGCCAGTCCCGACCCTGGCGGCCGTCCCACCACTACGACCCCCTTGCGCTCGAACTGCCAGGCCACCGCCCCCGGCTCGGCCATGGATCCGCCGCTCTTAGAGAACGTGGAGCGGATGTCGGCCCCCGTGCGGTTGCGGTTGTCGGTCAGGCACTCCACGATCACGGCCACGCCGCTCGGGGCGTAGCCCTCGTAGGTCACCTGCTCGTAGCGCACCCCCTCCAGCTCGCCGGTGCCGCGCTTGATGGCCCGCTCGATGGTGTCGAGGGGCACCGAGGCCTCCCTGGCCTTGGCGAACATGGTGCGCAGGGTGGCGTTGGCGTCGACGTCGCCACCCCCCTCGCGCGCAGCCACCTCGACCTGGCGGATGAGCTTGGCGAAGAGCTTGCCGCGGGCCTTGTCGGCGGCGCCCTTCTTGTGCTTGATCGTCGCCCACTTGCTGTGGCCGGACATCGGTACCTCCCTCTCTCGGTAGCGGGACTCTCAGTGGTGGCAATCCCGCCGGGTCACGCCCGGATCCGGCAGGGCCGTCTCCAGGAACAGCCGGTGCAGACGGGTGTCGCCGGCCAGCTCGGGGTGGAAGGCGGTGGCCAGCACGGGACCCTGGCGGCACGCCACCGGGCCGGCGGCGGCAGCGGCCGGGTCCCCGGGCCACCCCACCCGGGCCAGGACCTCGACGCCGGGACCGACCCTGACCACGACCGGCGCCCGGATGAACACGGCGTGCAGGGGATCGTCCAGGCCGGCCACGTCGAGGTCGGTCTCGAAAGAGTCCACCTGAGCCCCGAACGCGTTGCGACGGACGTCGATGTCGATGGCGCCCAAGCCGCGCTGGACTGGCCTGCCGCCGGTGATCCCCGAGGCCAGCAGGATCATCCCGGCGCAGGTCCCGAGAACGGGAAGCCCGCAGGCCAGGGCAGCCCGCAGGGGCTCGGTCAGCCCTGAGCTCTCCATCAGCACCGTCATGGTCGTCGACTCGCCACCCGGCATCACCAGTCCGGCCAGGGAGCCGAGCTGGCCGGGGTGACGGACCTCCACCGGCGAGACGCCCAGGGAGGCCAGGGCGCGCACATGCTCCCTTACGTCACCCTGGAGGGCGAGAACCCCGATCTGGCGCGACCCGGGATCCACCTGGCGGGACGCTTCCCACGCCTGGCAGGCTACCAGCCCCGTTCGGCCAGGCGGGTCTCGGACCGGGCCGACTCCTCACCCCTCATGGCCTCGCCCAACCCCCGGCTGACCTTGGCCACCATGCCGGCGTCGCCGTGGTACGTGGTCGCCTCGACGATGGCCCGGGCGAAGCGGGCCGGGTCGGAGCTCTTGAAGATCCCCGACCCGACGAAGACGGCTTCGGCCCCGAGCTGCATCACCAGGGCGGCGTCGGCGGGCGTGGCGATCCCCCCGGCGCAGAACAGCGGGACCGGAAGCGCGGCAGTGGCGGCCACCTCCTGGACGAGGGAGATGGGCGCCGACAGGGCCTTGGCCCAGCCGTACAGCTCGGCGCTGTCGGCCTGGGTCAGCTTGCGGATGTCGCCGAGGATGGCCCTCAGGTGGCGCACAGCCTGGCTGACGTCACCGGTCCCCGCCTCCCCCTTCGACCGGATCATGGCCGCTCCCTCCGAGATGCGCCGGAGCGCCTCCCCGAGCCCGGTGGCCCCGCAGACGAACGGCACTCGGAAGGCCCACTTGTCTATGTGGTGGGCCTCGTCGGCCGGAGTCAGCACCTCGCTCTCGTCGACGAAGTCGACCTCGAGCGCCTGGAGGACCTGGGCCTCGGCAAAATGGCCGATCCGAGCCTTGGCCATCACCGGGATGGTCACCGCCGCCTTGATCTCCTCGACGAGGGCCGGATCGCTCATCCTGGCCACCCCGCCGTCCCGGCGGATGTCGGAGGGCACCCGCTCCAGGGCCATCACGGCCACGGCGCCGGCGTCCTCGGCCAGCTTGGCCTGGCCGGCGTCGACCACATCCATGATCACCCCGCCGCGCAGCTGGCGGGCCAGTCCCCGCTTGACCAGGTCGGTGCCGGTAGAGGAGGCCGTGCCGGTAGAGGAGGCCGTGCCGGTAGAGGAGGCCGTGCCGGTAGAGGAGGCCGTGCCGGTCGGGGAGGCCGTGCCGGTAGGGGAGGCCGTGCCGGTAGGGGAGGCCGTGCCGGTAGGGGAGGCCGTGCCGGTCCCGGCCTGGTTGTCGGTCATGGTCGTCATGATACGAGGGGGGTGCTGCCAGCCGGGGCCAATTCCACCCAGGTGCGCCCCGGGGCCATGGCGATGGGCCGGCCGGCGGTGTCCGTGTAGCTGGTGACGTCGGCAAGGCTGGGGCGGGACCACGAGCCCTTGACCAGGGAGTCGCCGCTCAGCACCCAGGCCGGTCCCGAGCCGACCAGCTCGCCCTTGGGGATTGGGGTGGGAGCCACTCCCTCACCGGTGGCCACGCCGTCGGTCGTGTAGGTGACGAACTGAATGACGATGTTGGGGGCCTGGAGCTGGTAGCCGTTGGACTGCAGGTCGGGGCGACCGCCCTGCGAGCGCTGCCAGTTGCCAGCCCCGGCGTTCCAGTCCCAGCTGACGCTCGTCGCCGGCCAGGCCAGGGCGGCGTGGGTGGCGGGGATGGCCCCGACGGCGGCCAGCGACCCCCCCGGCCGGTAGGTGAACAGCGGCCCCGGAGCCCGGTCCGCCCCGGCGGGCGTCGGCGCCAGGGAGTAGAGGGACTGGGTGGAGGAGTAGAGGTTGTCGGGGGCGTCGTGGGGCCCCATCCGGAAGTAGGACTTGGCCGGGCCGTCCAGCTCGGCGTCCACGTCGACCAGGTCGGCGGCGCGAATCTCGGCCAGGAAGGGGGGGTTGGCCCCGGAGAAGGCGAACACGGGCCGGCCCAGGTCCGACACGATGGCGATGTCGGTGGTGCGGCCCGATCGGACCGGGCCGACGAGGGAGGCGTCAGTCGACTGGTACACGGCGGCCAGGCGGGTGAGGCCCCCCTCGACCATCTCCTCGTAGACCACGTCGGCGGCGGCCAGCCCGCTCTGGGGTATGGCGGCGTCGATGTTGTCGATCTTGACCACGAGAGCGGGCCGGTGAAGGGCGGAGGGATCGGTCTGGGGCAGGCCGGTCAGGGGCGACGTCGCCGGCGGCACCGTAGTGGTGGGAGCACCCGTCGTCGGCGGAGCCACCAGGGCGTTGGGCGCCGGGTCGCTGGTCGGCGGGATAGCCCGGGGACGGCCCGGGCCGGCGCACCCGGTTATGGCGAAGGCGCCGAGAGCGCCGGCCACGACGGCCGCAGCCATCGCCGCCCGGCGGGGGCGCCCGGGGATCACAACTCGCGCAGGGCGGCGATCCGTGCCTCCAGCGGAGCTCGAACCGCTCGGTCCCCCGGCTGCCCCGGGCCGGCCGGTTGCCCGGGGTCGGCCAGCCACAGCGCAGCCACGGCGGGGACCTCCCGGACCAGCGCGGTAGGCCCGGTGGCGACCTTTTCCAGGGCCGAGGCCAGCCCGGGAGGGTAGCGGGTGAGGGCCACCGCGGCCAGGTCGCCGCCCTGGGCCGGCAAGGCCGACCGGCACGCTCGCCGGGCCAGGGGCCCGGCCGCCGAGGCCAGGGTTCCGGGCAGCGTGTCCCCCCGCTTTATGCGGACCAGCTGGGCAGCCAGCAGGCCCTCGAGCTCCACACGAGTCAGGGCCCCGAGGAGCCCGGAGGTGACGACCAAGGTGCCCCGCCGCGGATCCCGGCCCAGCGCCGCGGCGTTGAGAGCGGGGTCGTCGACGACGAGCAGGCGGGGGGGGCTGACCCCCCCGGCGGCACCGAGGCCCTCGACCAGGTTGACGAAGCGGGCGTCGGCCCGGGCGTCGGCGTCCCGCCCGCCGATGGCCGAGACAGCCCGGCGCTCCGCCGTGGTCCAGACGAAGGCGGCGACGGCCGCAGCGACGACGACCAGCACCACCACGGCCACGACGGGTCCAGCCAGCAAGGCCATCAGGCCGGCCACCACGGCGGGCGGAAGGGAGGCGGCGGCCAGGACGGCACCGGCCAGGCGCCGGTTGGGCCCCGCGTCGCCGTGGTCGCCGGTCATCGCCACGAGGCTAGCGACCGTGCTGGCCGGTCACCCGGTGCTGGCCGGTCACCCGACGCTGGCCGGTCACCCGACGCTGGCCGGTCACCCGACGCTGGCCGGTCACCCGACGCTGGCTGGCCACCCGACGCTGGCTGGTCACCCGACGCTGGCTGGTCACCCGGTGCTGGCCGGTCACCTACTCAGTGGGTGGCGAGGAGGGCGAACCATCGGGTCTCGTGCCGGTCCCCAACGGAGCGCACCCAGCGGGGGACCAGGCCAGCCTCCTTGGCCACCACCTCGACATCGTCGGCGGCGACCACCGCCCAGGGAAACCAACCGCTGGTCTCGGCGGCGAGCTCCACGCGGACGTCGAAGCTCTCCGAGATGGATCCGGGACGGTCGAGCTCGACGAGCACGTCGCCCCGCCGGCCGGTCAGGGCGTGGCAACGGCCGAGCAGTGCGGCGGGGTCGCCGCCGATGCCGACGTTGCCGTCGAAGAGCAGGACGCTGCGGTAGCGGCCGGCCCCGGGCAGGCCGTCCCACACGCTGCGCTGCAGCGCCGGCACGCCCCGTCGGCGGGCCTCGGCCACCGCGCTCGGGGCCTGGTCGATCCCCACGGCAGGCACGCCCCGCTCGATCAGGTGCTGGACCAGCCGGCCGGGCCCGCAGCCCACGTCGAGGACCGGGGGGTGCAGGTGGGCCACCAGCTCGGCCTCCGCCGGGCTGGCCGAGCGGTACCAGCGTCCCTGGTCGAGGGCGAAGTACCGGCCGTTCCTGGTGCAGAGCCGGATGCCAGCCCCAATCTGCTCGAGGGCGCTCACCCCGTGCCCGCACCCAGCTTGGCCAGGTCTGCCGCCGCGGCAACGGTGCGCCAACCGGCACCGGCAGCAGCGACGGCGGCCAGGTCCTCGGCCGTGTCTATGTCCCGAAGCTCGGCCAGCAGGGTCACGGACCATCCCCGCCGGCGCAGGCACTCCAGCTGGACGGCACCGGTCCGGGGAGTGCTCATCGGCACACCGGCAAACACGGCCGGGTCGGGCTCGGCCATCCCGAGCGCCCACCACCCGCCGTCTAGGGCCGGACCGAGCACAGCATGCCGGCCGCTCCACCCTCGGGCGACCAACGTCTCGATGGCACCGTCGAGGTGGTCGGGCGTCACCTGGGGGGTGTCCATGCCGATCTGGAGGCAGGGGCCGTCCATCTGGGACCAGGCGGCGGCCAGGCGATCGGCGAAGGTGAGGCCCTGCTGGGCCACCACCTCGAACCCGGAGGGGAGCCAATCCCCCACGTCGCCGTCCAGGGCTACGACGCGCCGGTCGGCCCGGCAGCCGGCCACGGCATCGAGGGTGTCGGCCAGCGCGGCCCGGGCCACATGGGCCGCCTGCTCGGGGTCGCAGGGCGGGCACAGACGGGTCTTGACCCTCCCGGGGAGGGGGGCCTTGGCCATGACCAGGAGGATCACCGCATCAGGGCGCTCAAGAGCGCTCAAGAGCGCTCGCGTGCGAGCAGGCCACCCATGTCGCGCACCGCCTGGATGGTACCGCGCAAAGTGCCGGTTACCTTCGACCGGCCGAGGCGAGGCCGGTAGGACACGTCGACCTCGGAAATCCGCCACCCGGCCGCCGACGCTCGCAGGACCATCTCAAGCGGCCATCCCGACCGCCGATCCTGCAGTCCTAGGCTGACCAGACCGTCGCGCCGGGCGGCTCGCATGGGCCCGAGGTCGCTGAGGGCGACGCCGGCACGGCGCCGCAAAATCCCGGTCAGCGCCATGTTGGCCATCCGGGCGTGGAGCGGCCATGCCCCCCGGGAGGCCTTTCTCCGACCCAGCACCAGGTCGGCGTCCCCCCTGAGGACCGGGCCGGCCACGAGGGGTAGCTCGGCGGGATCGAAGGAGGCGTCGCCGTCCATGAAGCACACCACTCCGTCGGCGGGGGCGGCGGACCCGAGCCCGGCCCAGCAGGCGGCGCCGAAGCCACCGACGGCCTCGGTGACCACCTGGGCGCCCAGGGAGCGGGCCAGCTGGCCCGAGCCGTCGGTGGAACCGTTGTCGACCACCACCGGGTGGTACCCAATAGGCATGGCCGCCAGCAGCGCGGGCAGGGCCTCGGCCTCGTCCAGCACCGGGATGACCACGTCGGGCACGACGACTTTATAGATGGCGCACCGCGCCAGGCACGAAATTTCGGCCAGACTGCTCGGATGGACGACCACGGCGCCGGCGGGGCGATGGCCCGATCGGCGGTCCTGGCGCTGGCCTACGAGGACCTGCGCTCGGCCCTCGGCGCCCTGAGGTCGGCCGCCGGCAGCGAGCTGGCCGGCCAGGTCGAGCGGGTGGCGTCGCTGGTCGACGACATGGCTGCCCTGGCCGGCCACGACGTCCCCCGACCCGGGACGGCCCACGGGCTGGCCGGGGAGGGCTGCGCCGCCGGCGGAGACGGAGCGGCCAACTTCGAGCTGGCTCACCGCCGGCACCTGCACCTGGCCGGTCCCGAAACCCCCGGATGAGGGTGCTGGTCACCGGAGGCGCCGGCTTCGTCGGGCGGCAGGTCTGCGCCGAGCTGCTCGACCTCGGTGCCGACGTGCGGGTGGTCGACGTCGCCCCCGACGCCGCCGGCCGGGTGCCGGCCGGGGTGGAGCTGGTGGAGGGGGACCTGGCGGAAGCCGCCGTGGCCGACACCGCCACCGAAGGAGTCGACGCGGTATGCCACCAGGCCGCCAAGGTCGGCCTGGGGGTGGACTTCGGCGACGCCGAGTCGTACGTCCACCACAACGTCACCGGCACCGCCAGCCTGCTCGGGGCGCTGTGGCGGCGGTCTTTCGCCAGCCGCCTGGTCCTGGCCTCCAGCATGGTCGTCTACGGCGAGGGGCGCTACCGCTGCGGGGAGCACGGCCTGGTCACCGCGGGGGTGCGGCGCCCCGCCGACCTCGACGCCGGCCGTTTCGACCCGCCCTGCCCCCACCCCGGCTGCCACCACGACCTGGCCTGGGCCCCGGTCGGCGAGGACGCCGCCACCGAGCCCCGCAACGTCTACGCCGCCACCAAGCTCCACCAGGAGCACCTGGCCACCATGTTCGGACGGGCCAGCGGCGCCGGCGTCGTCGCCCTGCGCTACCACAACGTGTACGGCCCAGGCATGCCCCGCGACACGCCCTACTCGGGCGTGGCGGCCATCTTCCGCTCGGAGCTGGTGTCCGGCCGGGCCCCCCAGGTCAACGAGGACGGAGCCCAGGCCCGCGACTTCGTCCACGTGAGCGACGTGGCCCGGGCCAACGTGGCAGCCCTGACCCGAGCCGGCGTGCCCTCGGGCGCCTACAACGTGGCTTCGGGGACGCCGCGCACGGTCGGTGAGCTGGCCGGCTCCCTGGTCCGGGCCCTCGGCTCGCCGCTGTCCCCGGTGGTCACCGGCCGCTGGCGCCCCGGTGACGTCCGCCACATCGTGGCGTCACCGCATCGAGCCACGGAGATCCTCGGGTTCTCTGCCCGGGTCGCCTTCGACGACGGCATGGCCGAGCTGGCCCTAGCCGGGGGGTGAGGTCCCGGGCCGACAAGGCCGCCCTCGCCGGCTTCGTCATCTCCAGCGCCGCCGGCATCGTCCTCTCGGTCGTCGTCGCCAGCGGTCGGCCCATCCTGGCCCTGGCCTACTCGCTCGAGTACCTCCTGGTCGCCGCCTGGGGCGCGGCCTGGGTGGTGGCCGTGGTCTGCGCCCTGCGCCTGCCCGTGCGGGTGATCGTGCCCCTCGTCGTGGTCGCCGGCATCGGCCTGCGCCTCGGGTCGCTGGCCGGGGCGCCGGTGCTGTCCAACGACCTGTACCGCTACAGCTGGGACGGCCGGGTACAGAGCGCCGGCATCGACCCTTACCGGTACCCCCCCGACGCCCGCCAGCTGGTGGGGCTGCGAGAGCCGTGGCTCTGGCCCGGACCCGCCGGCTGCGCCCGGCTCGGCCACCGAGCGGGGTGCACGCAGATCAACCGGCCCAACGTGCGCACCATCTACCCTCCGGTGGCCGAGGGGTGGTTCACCGCCATCTACAACCTGGCCGGCGGGGTGGCCCTCCGCTACAAGGTGTGGCAGGTGGCCGGCGTGCTCACCGAGGTGGCCAGCTTTGCCCTGATCCTCGCCCTCCTGCGCCAGTGGGGCCGGGACCGGCGATGGCTGGCCGTCTACGCCCTGTGCCCCTTCGCCGCGCTGGACATCGTCAACGACGGCCATGTCGACGGCCTGGCCATCGCCCTCACCCTGGGCGCCCTGGTGGCCCTCGGCGGCCCGGTCGGATCGGTCCGGAAGGTCGGGGACGACCAGGCCCGGCGGCGATGGGCATGGCGAGCGCCAGCCGTGCTGGGGTGGGCCGGGCGGGCGGGGGCCG
>JBOGGP010000054.1:0-11979 GCA_050744105.1 Acidimicrobiales bacterium | reverse complement strand
TGGCCGAGTGCCACAGCACCTCGTCGATCTTCCGCGGCTACAGCATCTTTATGAAGGGCAAGGATCCCCGCGACGCCCACTTCATCACCAGCCGCATCTGCGGGATCTGCGGCGACAACCACGCCACGTGCTCGTGCTACGCCCAGAACATGGCCTACGACGTCAAGCCCCCGCACCTGGGCGAGTGGATCGTCAACCTGGGTGAGGCCGCCGAGTACATGTTCGACCACAACATCTTCCAGGAGAACCTGGTCGGGGTCGACTACTGCGAGAAGATGGTGGCCGAGACCAACCCGGGCGTCCTGGAGATGGCCAACCGCACCGAGGCGCCGCACGCCGGGGACCACGGCTACCGGACCATCGGCGACATCATGCGGTCGCTCAACCCGTTCTCGGGCGAGTTCTACCGGGAGGCCCTCCAGGTCAGCCGCTACACCCGGGAGATGTTCTGCCTGATGGAGGGCCGCCACGTCCACCCCTCCACCCTCTACCCCGGCGGGGTGGGCACGACGGCCACCATCCAGCTCTTCACCGACTACCTGAGCCGGCTGATGCGTTACGTCGAGTTCATGAAGCGGGTGGTCCCCCTCCACGACGACCTCTTCGACTTCTTCTACCAGGCTCTGCCTGGTTACGAGGAGGTTGGCCGCCGGCGGGTCCTGCTCGGTTGCTGGGGCAGCTTCCAGGACCCCGACGTCTGCAACTTCAAGTACCGCGACATGACCGAGTGGGGCCGGGCCATGTACGTGACCCCGGGCGTGGTGGTCGACGGCGAGCTGGTCACCAACGACCTGGTCGACATCAACCTGGGCATCCGCATCCTGCTCGGCAGCTCGTTCTACGACAGCTGGGAAGGCCAGAAGATGTTCGTCAGCCGGGATCCACTGGGCAACCCGGTCGACCGCAACCACCCCTGGAACCAGCACACCATCCCCCAGCCCCAAAAGCGCGACTTCGACGACAAGTACAGCTGGGTGATGTCGCCTCGCTGGTTCGACGGCACAGACCACCTGGCCCTCGACACCGGAGGGGGCCCCATCGCCCGCCTGTGGTCGACGGCGCTTTCGGGCCTGGTCGACATCGGCTACGTAAAGGCCACCGGCCACTCCGTGGAGATCAACCTGCCTCGCACCGCCCTCAAGCCCGAGATGGCGCTCGAGTGGAAGATCCCCCAGTGGAGCAACGCCATCGAGCGCAACCGGGCCCGCACCTACTTCCAGGCCTACGCCGCCGCCTGTGCCCTGCACTTCGCCGAGAAGGCGCTGGAGGAGATCCGGGCGGGCCACACCAAGACCTGGGAAAAGTTCGAGGTTCCCGACGAGGGCATCGGCTGTGGCTTCACCGAGGCCGTCCGTGGTGTCCTGTCGCACCATATGGTGATCGAGGGCGGCAAGATCGCCAACTACCACCCGTACCCGCCGACGCCGTGGAACGCCAACCCCCGCGACATCTACGGCACCCCCGGCCCCTACGAGGATGCCGTGCAGAACACCCCCATCTTCGAGGAGAACGACCTCGAGCACTTCAAGGGAATCGACATCATGCGGGCCGTGCGCAGCTTCGACCCCTGCCTGCCCTGCGGGGTCCACATGTACCTGGGCAAGGGCAGGACGCTCAAGAAGCTGCACTCGCCCACCTCGGCGCCGTCCCTTGACTGAGGGCCGGCGTTGACCGAGGAGGACAAGCCCGACCTGCATGCCGTCGGCGACCGTATCGCCCGCCTGCTCGAGGAGCTGCGGTCGTCGGCGGAGGGGCGGGTGTGGCTGCGGGTCGAGGAGCTGGTCAGGCTCCTGACCGAGCTCTACGGGGCCGGCCTGGCCCGGACCCTCGAGCTTGCCGGGCCGGGCGACGAGTTGCTGACCCGCCTGGCCGGCGACGAGCTGGTGGGCAGCCTCATGGTCCTCCACGACCTGCATCCCGAGCCCCTGGAGACCCGGGTCGGGCGCGCCGTCGCATCGCTGGCCCCCAGGCTGGGCAAGGGCGACGCCCGCGTGGAGGTCACCAGCATCGACCCGGACGCGTCCAGCGTCGTCCTGACGGTCACCGCGCCGGGAGGCGGGTGCGGCTCCACCGGGACGGCGGTGCAGGAGACGGTCCGCCAGGCGGTCGCCGACGCCGCCCCCGACGCCGACGTCGAGGTCCGCCTGGCAGCCGACCTGACTCCGGCCCCGACGCCGGTCCGCCTCGGCCGCAAGCCGGTGGCCGCCAGCCACGCCCCGTGACCCATCCCGCCGGCACCGCACCGGCCGGCACCGCACCGGCCGTGACCCCCCTCGCCGGCACCGCACCGGCCGGCACCGCACCGGCCGTGACCGGCCCTCTGGCCGTCCTGGCCAGCTTCCGCCGGCCGGCGCCGGCCGGCGGGCCTGAGGAACGATGCGAGATGTGCACCGAGCCTATGGGCGCCGCCCACGGCCACGTGGTCGACCGCCACCACCGCAGCCTGGTGTGCACCTGCCGGGCGTGCTACCTGCTTTTTACCTCGTCGGCGGCCGCCGGGGGCCGCTACCAGGCCGTCCCCGAGCGCTACCGCAGCGTTACCGACTTCTCGTTGACTCCCGGCCAATGGGCGTCGCTCCAGATCCCGGTGTCGGTGGCATTCTTCTTCCGCAATTCGGCCCTGGGCGCCACCGCGGCCTTTTTCCCCAGCCCGGCCGGCGCCACCGAGTGCCTGCTGCCGCTCGACACGTGGACCGACGTGGAGGCCGCCAACCCCATCCTGGCCGCCCTCGAACCCGACGTCGAGGCCGCCCTCGTCCGCGCCGGGGGCGACCGCTTCGAATGCTTCGTGGTGCCCATCGACTCGTGCTACGAGCTGGTCGGTCACCTGCGCAGCCTGTGGCGGGGCTTCGACGGTGGCCACGAGGTGCACGCCGCCATGGCTGCCTACTTCGAACGCCTGGGCCAGCGCTGCCGCCCGGCCAGCCGCCTTGCCGCCGCAGGCACGACCTGATGGCCGAGCTCGCCATCGACGTGGCCGGGATCAGGGTCGAGCCCTACGCCGCCGTGCCGACGATCGTGTGGTCGCTGCGCCTGCGGGAGTCGACCGGGGCCCGGGTCCACACCATCGCCCTGCACACCCAGGTGCGCATCGAGGCCCAGCGCCGCCTCTACGACGAGGCCGAGCGGGGCCGGCTGCTGGCCATGTTCGGCGAGGCCGACCAGTGGAGCGAGTCGCTGCGGCCGTTCCAGTGGACCACCTTCGACACCCTGGTCCCCGGCTTCGAGGGGGAGATCACCGTCGAGGTCCCGATGGCGTGCACCTACGACTTCGAGGTGGCCGGGTCGCGCTACATGCACAGCCTCGAACGGGGCGAGGTGCCCCTGGTGCTGCTCTTCAGCGGCACCGTGTTCACCAAGGGCGGTGCCGGTCTCTCGGTCGGGCTGGTGCCCTGGCACCTCGAGGCCCGCCACCTCATGCCGGTCGCCCTGTGGCGTGAGACCATGCAGCGCTACTTCCCCGGCTCGGGCTGGCTCCGCCTCGAGCAGGCGACGATCGACCGGCTCCAGCGGTACCGGGCCGAGCAGGCCTTCGCCACCTGCGAGGCGGCGATCACCGCCCTGCTCAAGGCGGCGGGCGAGGACACCTGATATGGGTCCGGCCATCGACGGGGGCGAACGGCTCGACCGGCGCCTGGCCGGGGCCAAGGGCGTCGCCGACACCGTCTGCTACGAGGGCTACGTCCTGTATCCCTACCGAGCGTCGGCGAAAAAAAACCAGTTCCGGTGGCAGTTCGGTGTGCTGGCGCCCCCGTCGGTGGCGGCTGGGGGCGCCGAGCCGGCGTCGGCGACCGCCGAGATCATCGTCGAGGCTCGTTCCGGCGCCTGCCTGGGCGTGCGGCTGCGAGCCCTGCGGGCCCAGCGCAGGACGATCGAGGCGCTGGACAGCCACGGTGACTTCTGCCCGGTGGCCAGCCTGGACGACGGCGAGGCGGTCTGGACCAGCTTCGACGAGGCCGTCGAGGTCACCGTCGACCTGGACGGCATCGACCTGGACGGCATCGAGGACTGCACCGACCTGGACGGCACCGACCTCCGCCCGGCCGGCACCGACCTGGACGGCACCGACCTCCGCCCGGCCGGCACCGACCTGGACGGCACCGACCTCCGCCCGGCCGGCACCGACCTTGACGGCACCGACCTCCGCCCGGCCGGCACCGTACCGGCCGTGGTCGACATCGACCTGCCCGGCAGCGAGACGGCCGAGACCATCACCGGCGCCGGCGGGATCCGGCTCGGCCGGGCCGTCCGCCAGGTGTGGCCGGTCACCGGCCGCCTGCGAGTGGCCGCCCAGCCCGTCGACGGCCCCTACCCCCTGGTGCGGGTCAGCCTCTCGGTGGACAACACCACCGACTGGCCGGCCGGCGCCGGGTCGGCCCAGGTCCCAAGCCGGGACGAGGCCATGCGCCGCTCCCTCCTGGCCACCCACCTGCTGGTGGCGGTGGAGCGGGGCCGGGTGATCTCCTCGCTCGACCCGCCGCGCTTCGCCGCCGCCGCCGTGGCCAGCTGCCGCAACGCCGGCCTGTTCCCCGTCCTGGTCGGCAACGGCGACGACGACGACGTCGTCCTGGCCTCGCCCATCATCCTCTACGACCACCCGGCCCTGGCCCCCGAGAGCGACGGCGACATGTTCGACGCCACCGAGATCGACGAGATCCTGGCCCTGCGGGTCCAGACTCTGACCGACGCCGAGAAGCGCGAGGCCCGGGGCACCGACCCCCGCTCGGCGGCGATCATCGACCGCTGCGACGCCATGGGCCCCGAGGCGCTGGGAGCCCTGCACGGCACCTTCCGCTCCGTCCGCCCGGTGGGCAACCCGGGGTCCTTTGGGGCCGGCGCCTTCGACGAGGCGTGGTGGGAGCCCGAGGTGGACAGCAGGTTCGATCCCTGGGCCGACACCGTCGAGGTCCTCGGCGTTGCTGTGGGCAAGGGCAGCCGGGTCCGACTGCGCCCCCAGCGGCGCTCTGACGCCCAGGATCTCTTCGTGGACGGAAGGGCGGCCACCGTGGCCGGGGTGTTCCACGACGTGAGCGGCGACGTCTACCTGGCCGTGGCCGTCGACGACCCCGACGCCGACCTCCACCAATGGCACGGTCGCTACCTCTACTTCCACCCCGACGAGGTGCAGCTGCTCGACGAGCCATCGGGGCTCCACCTGCCGGCCCCGGCCGATCCGGCCGATCCGGGGGCGCCGGCGCCGGCGAGCGTGCTCGTCGCCGGCGTCGGCAACATCTTCTTCGGTGACGACGGCTTCGGGGTGGAGGTGGCCCGCCACCTCCTGGCCGGCAGCCTTCCGGCCGGGGCCAAGGTGGAGGACTTCGGGATCCGGGGTGTCCACCTGGCCTACGAGCTGCTCGGCGGGTACCAGACCCTGGTCCTGGTCGACGCCGTCTCCCGGGGCGACCCCCCCGGGACGGTCTCGGTCATCGAGCACGACGCTGCCGGGGACGGCGGTGGCACTCTCGCCGCCGTGGATGCCCACGGAATGGATCCCCTCGCCGTCCTGGCCATGGCCGCCGACCTCGGAGCCGGCGTCGGTCGCGTCCTGGTGGTGGCCTGCGAGACGGCGGACGTCACAGAGGGGATCGGCCTGTCGGCCCCGGTCGCCGAGGCCGTGCCCCGGGCCGCCGCCGCCGTGGTCGACCTGTTGGCCACGCTTATTCCCCCAGCCGTTGCTCCTCCCCCCTCCACAACCCAGCCCACCCCAGCCCACCCCAGCTCAAACCTCCAGGAGGCTTCACCATGATCCGACGCTTGATCCTGTCGATCGGCTTCGCCGCCATCACCGGTCTGATCATCCGTTCACTGCCCGACGTGGCCCGCTACCTCAAGATCCGGGAGATGTGAGTGGCCGTCGTCGGCATTGTGGCCCTGGCCGTCGTGGGCGTGGTGGTGGTCGCCGCCCTGGTGCTCACCCTGCGATCCATCCCCGACGTGGCCCGCTACCTGCGGCTGCGCAAGATGTGAGACCGGCGCCCGATGCATGAGCTCGGGTTGTGCCAGGACGTGGTCGCGGCGGTGTGCCGGCGGGCGGGGGAGCGACCGGTGGCTCAGGTGACAGTCCGGGTGGGCCGCATGCACCACGTCCACCCCGAGGCCTTCGAGCAGTCCTTTGCCATGGCCGCCGCCGGCGGGCCGGCAGGCGACGCCAAGGTGACCCTGGTGCTGCTGCCCGTCGCCGTCCACTGCGCCAGCTGCGGCGGCGCCGCCGAGGGCCCCGAGCTGATCGTCGTCTGCCCCAGCTGCGGGGGGGTCGACCTCGATCTCACCGGCGGCGAGGAGCTGATCCTCGAGTCGATCGAGTACCGAAAGGACGAGTCCCTGTGTGCCTCGGAATACCCGGCCAGGTAGTCGAGCTGGTGGCCGACAACGACCACCTGGCCAAGGTGGACGTGGCCGGTGTCCGGCGGATGATCAACATCGGCCTGCTGGAGGACGAGGGCGTGGTCGTCGGCGACTGGGTGCTCATCCACGTGGGCTTCGCCATGTCGAAGATCGACGAGGCCGAAGCCGACCGGGCCATGGAGGGCCTGCAGCTGATGGGCCAGGCCTACTCAGAGGAGATCGACGCGCTGCGGGAGTCGTGCATCGATCCACAGCTAGCTGTTGTCACAACCACGAGCATTGCCCAAATCATCTAGGAGGCTGACGTCATGGGAACGATGATCGGATTCGCGCTGGGTTACGTGATCGGCACCCGCGCCGGCGAGGAGGGTTGGCACGAGCTGGTGCAGGCGTGGAAGACCATCTCCTCCTCCGAGGAGGTCAAGGAGCTGCTGAGCGGGGGCTTCAGCGTGGCCCGAGACTTCCTCAGCCAGGGGGCAGGCATCGCCGCCGATCGCCTGAGCCACGCCGAGCGCCCGGGTGGTCTGAGGGCGGCGTGAGGTTTGTCGACGAGTACCGGGATCCGTCGGCCGCCCGGGCCCTGGTCGGGCGCATAACCGAGCTGGCCGGCGGAGGCCGTTCCGGGGGTGGGCCCTTCAAGTTTATGGAGGTGTGCGGCGGGCACACCCACACCATCTACCGCCACGGCATCGAGCACATCCTGCCCGAGACGGTTGAGCTGGTCCACGGCCCCGGCTGCCCGGTGTGCGTGATCCCGATGGGCCGGGTTGACGACGCCATATCGGTTGCGTCGCAGCCCGGTGTCATCTTCACCTCCTTCGGGGACATGATGAGGGTCCCGGGGGGCGCCGGGACCCTGCTCGAGGCCAAGGCCCGCGGGTCCGACGTCCGCTTCGTCTACTCGCCCCTCGACGCCCTGCGCATCGCCAGGCAGAACCCGGATCGCCGGGTGGTCTTCTTCGCCGTCGGCTTCGAGACCACCGCTCCGTCGACGGCCGTCACCCTGCTCAAGGCCCGAGCCGAGTCGGTGACCAACTTCAGCGTCTTCTGCAACCACGTGACCATCGTCCCGCCCATCAAGGCCATCCTGGAGTCGCCCGACCTGCGCCTCGACGGCTTCCTCGGCCCCGGGCACGTCTCCACGGTGGTGGGCAACCGGCCCTACCGCTTCGTCCCCGAGGTCTACGGCAGGCCCCTGGTGACCGCCGGGTTCGAGCCGCTCGACATCCTGGCGTCGGTGGCCATGCTGCTGGCCCAGATCTCGGAGGGGCGCTGCTGCGTAGAAAACCAGTACAGCCGCTGCGTGCGCGACGAGGGCAACCCCCGAGCGCTGGAGGTACTGGCCGAGGTGTTCGAGCTGAGACCCCACTTCGAGTGGCGAGGCCTCGGGTTCATATCCCAGAGCGCCTTGAGGCTCCGCCCGGAGTTCGCCGCATGGGACGCCGAGGTGGCCTTCCCCGTGCCCGGGGTGCGCGTCGCCGATCCCAAGGCGTGCCAGTGCGGCGAGGTCCTAAAGGGCGTCATCAAGCCGTGGGAGTGCAAGGTGTTCGGTACCGGCTGCACCCCCGAGACGCCCATAGGCACGTGCATGGTGTCCTCCGAGGGGGCCTGCGCCGCGTACTACAACTTCGGCCGCCTCCACCGGGAGGCGGCCGTGACCATGGGTCGCACGGCCTGATCCCAACCGGCCTGACCCCTACCGAGTCGAGCGATCCGCCTCCAGGTGGAGTCGGAGGCGGACGTCGGGATAGATCTTGAGCAGCGGCATGGTGGGCACGGCCATGTCGAAGTGGCGGATGTCGATCACCTGCTCGCCGGCCACGATCATGCGGCACCCGTTGACGGTGGCGGTGACCACCCCGTCCATGCGCTGGGTGACCCCGTGCATGGTCACGTCCCCGTCGACCCGGTAGAAGTTGCCCTCTCCCATGTGGCTGAGGCGGTTCAGCACGATGGTGACGACCGGGAAGCGCCGGGCGTCGACCCGGCGCGTCAGCTCCCGGTCGTAGATGGCGTTGCCCGAGCGCAGGTCGTCGACTCCCACCTCCATGCGGGCCGACGGCAGGGTGTACTTGGCCACCAGGCCGTCCTGTAGCTCCACCTCGATCCGCCCGGTGATGGCGGTGGCCGAGAAGGCGATGGGCCCGACGCTGGAGCGAGCCTCGACCATCAGGCTGGAGCGTCCGGCGACTATCTCGAAGCGGGCCGCCTCGGTGGCTTCCGATCCGGTGTCCTCCTCGGTGATGCGCAGCGCGTTGCAGTACCAGAAGCGCTGCAGCACCTGCTCGAGGCCGTCGCGCTCCTGGGACACGACCGACATCCACGCCTCCAGGGCCTGCTCACCCTCGGCGGTGACGGCGTGCACGTGCCGGGTGGAGCCGGCGGCCGGCGCCGCGTCCCAGCTACGGACCAGGCCGTCGTGCTCGAGCTGGGCCAGCGCCCGGTAGATGCTCGGGCGGTCCACCCGGCCCATGCCCAGGCCGGCCAGGGCCTCGCCCAGCAGGTAGCCATGGCGGGGCTCCTCCGCCAGGAGGAGGAGGAGGGCCGGGTAGAGGAACCGCCGGGGTGGGCTGACCACGAAGCGGCAGCGGCCGTCGGGGATCTGGTCGGGCATGGCCGGCCAGCGCCCGGCCCACGACTGGGCCCGCTCGGCGACGGCAGGTTTTCTGACTGGCTCCACCACGAGCCCTCCAAGATCAGGCTGACGCACCACCACCTGTGGTCGCGCCCCCGCGCTGGCGCCCATGTCTACCACGAACGACCCGGCTCGGCTGGTCGCATCCCGGCCCGGCGAGGGGGTCTCGCCGGAGGGACCGCAGCCCCAGCGCGCCGGCGCCCAGGGCGAGGATCCCCACTCCGATCCCCACCGAGGCGATCAGGTGGGGAGGCATGCCCGGCACGTTCATCACCGATCCGACGGCGCAAAGACCCACCAGCCACCCCCGAGCGGGGCCGGCCACGACCGGCGCCAGGCAAAGCACCCCCCACAGCAGGTACCAGGGATAGACCACCGGGGCGAGGACGGCCCCGGCCAGCAGGACGGCGCCGGCCGTCGCCGGCATCGAGCGCCGGCGGTGGGTGCCCAACAGCCAGGCGGCGACGCCCACGGCGGCGGCGACGCCGGCCAGCCGGCTGGCCGAGGTGACCGCCGCCTCCGACACCAGGTGGAGATGGGCGAGGGGCCAGCCGAGGGCGCCGGCCAGCAGCTGGGTGGGGGCCAGCGGCGTCATCCCGGCCCCGGGGGTGCGCAGGCCCCGCAGCCATCCCCACCCGTCTCCCAGGAGATGGGACAGCACCAGCCAGGAGGCCACGCCGGCGGCGGTCACGCCCACCACGGCCAGGCCCGGCCGCCGGCCACCGGTCTCCCCGGGATCGGCGCCGGCCGCCGGCGCCCGGGCGACCACGGCCAGGCCGACCAGCAGGGCCGGCACCATCCCGGGGAACTTCACCGCTCCGGCCACGCAGGCGAGTACGACCGCCAGGCACGGGCGGCCGCGGGCGGCGGCCAGCAGGGAGGCCAGCACGGCCACGCCGAGCAGCACCTCGAAGTGGGCGGCGGACAGGCCCTGGAGGAGCAGCAGCGGGTTGGCCACGGTCAGGGCCAGGGCGCCCAGGCGCAGGTGCGGCGGGGCCAGGCGCTGGGCCAGCGTGCCGATGGCCACCACCCCGGCGACGGCCACCACCCGCAGGACCAGGGCCGTCCCCACCTCGGTCCCGCCAAGCCAGGCGGCCAGTCTCTCGACGAACGCGGCCACGGGCCCGTAGGGACTGACGGCGTGGCGCCAGCGGGGGTCGACCGAGGCCAGCGCCGGCCCGGCGCCGAGTGCGGCGGGACCCAGCCGGTAGGGGCTGAGGCCCCGCAGCTGCATGATGCCCTGGGCGGCATAGCTGAACACGTCCCCCGACAGGACCGGGGGCCCGACGGCCAGGGGGAGGGCCCAGCCGGCGCCGACCCACCACAGGGTGCGTGACCCGATGTCGCCGTCGCGCACCCGTCGGACGAGCAGGAGCCACGTGCCGGCCAGGGCAGCCACGCCGGCGAAGAGGAGAAGCCCCGGCCACGGGTCGCGGCCCGGATCGACGGGCTGGGCCCGCAGCAGTCCCCACCAGCTCGAAGCCACCCGGGTGCCGGGCACCGGGCCGACTGCCCCGCCGGCCACGACCACCATGGTCGACGCCGCCACGCCGGCGGCCAGGAGGGCGCCCGTCCCCAGCCGGGGCGCCCGAGGGGGCGAAGGAGGCCCGGGAAGGGATCCAGGCCGGGATCGGGTAATGGGTCCCCCTCGACCGTCGGAGCCGGCCCCCCGGGCCGGCGTCGGAGCGGTCACGGGGACGATCTCTCTCAACGAGGCGAGTCGCCCCGGGGCCGGGGCCAGGGGCAGCACGGGCTCGGGGGCACCGGGGTGACGCTACCGTTCCGCCCGGTCGAGCCTCCATCCTCGTCCCCGCCCCTCCCGCCAGCGGCCTACCTCACTCGGAGGGCGGGCCGGAGAAACCGATCGCTAGGAACCGCGGCGCTCCGGTCGGACCCCTAGTACCTATGTGTCGAACGCGGCGCGGACGGCGGCTATGTCGTCGGATCCGTGGCCACCCTCGGACGCTCTGGCATAGAGGGCCCGGACGGCTTCGAGGAGGTAGGTGGAGCACCCGGTGCCGGCGGCGGCGGCGACCATGAGGTCGATGTCCTTGACCAGTCCGTCGACGCCGAACGACGGTGTGTAGTCGCCCCTGGCCATGGCCGCTCCCTTGACCTGGGCGTAGGGGCTGTCGGCCGGCGTGTCCCTGATGGCGTCGAGGAACAGCGAGGCGTCGACTCCGAGGCCAGACGCCAGGGCAAGCGACTGGCCGGTCGCCGCGGTGATGGTGGCGATCCACGCGTTGCAGGCCAGCTTGAGGGCGCTGGCCTCGCCGATCCGCTCACCGGCGTGGATGGTCCTGGTGCCGACGGCGTCGAGGACCGGTCCGGCCCGATCGACCAGGACCCTGTCCCCCGACACGAGCACCGTCAGCGTCCCGCTTTCCGCCGGGCCCTTGGTGCCGAGCACGGGGGCGTCGACAAGCCCCTCGGAGCCGGTCGCGGCGACAACCTCGGCCATGCCGGCAGGGCCGATGGTCGAGCACTGCAACCACACGGAGCCGGCTTCGAGCCCGTCACGGATCTGGGCGGCCACGTCGAGCACGGCTGTGGCGTCGAAGAGCATGGTGACGACGGCGCCGGCGCCGGCAACCGCCTGGGCCACGCTGCCGGCCACGGTGATGCCCTCGCCGGCCAGCGGGTCGGCCCTGGCGGGAGTCCGGTTCCACACCGTCACGTCCATACCTCGTCGCCGCAGGGAGCGGGCCATCCCCGACCCCATCGCCCCGGTGCCCAGAACGGCTGTGCGCATGGCTAGAGCCCCCTCCCAGAACCTGGCGACAGCGTAGGTCCTAGCACGGCCCGGTCGACTCGGGCTCCCAGTCGGCCTCCCGGTCGACCGGCAGGGCGTTGTTGAGCTCGAGGAGGTCGAGCAGGCGGCGGAACGACGGGCTGGGCCGGCTCAGCCGCAGATGACCTCCGGCCCGCCGCGCCGCATCAGCCGCGTCCAGCAGCACGTTGATGCCACTGGCGTCGATGAACTCGACGCTGGAGCCGTC
>JBOGGP010000053.1:0-12200 GCA_050744105.1 Acidimicrobiales bacterium | reverse complement strand
ACCCCGCCCGGCACCGACCCCGTCGCCCGGCGCCGCCCCGCCGCCCGGCGCCGCCGCCCGCCGCTCCGGCGGTGGTCAGCCGCCGAGCAGGTGGGCCCACAGTCGCTCGGCGGGGCCGAATATCGACTGCAGGTGGCTCGACTCCAGCAGGAAGACCACCAGCAGCACCGGCATCGAGTACCGGCGGATGATCGCCCACGCCGGCCACGCCCTCGGGGGCAGGACCCTCTCCACCAGGGCGGAGCCGTCGAGGGGAGGCACCGGCAGCAGGTTGAGGACAGCCAGGCTGACGTTGAGGAAGCCGGCCAGGAACAGCAGCCGGGGACCGATGCCGAGGCCGTTGGGACCCACCAGGTCGATCACCGCGCCGGCGCTGGGTTGGACCAGCCGCAGGGCCAGGGCGGCGACCAGGGCCAGGACGACGTTGGTGACGGGGCCGGCCAGGCTGACCAGGAGGGCGTGGTTGCGAGGGCTGCGCATCCGGGCCGGGTTGACCGGGACCGGCTTGGCGTAGCCAAACGCGCCCAGCCCTGACAGGGCCATGATCCCGGGCAGGACGAGGGTACCCATCGGGTCCACGTGGGAGATGGGATTGAGGGTGATCCGCCCGGCGTCGCGTGCGGTGGTGTCGCCGAACGCCAGGGCGGCCACGCCGTGGGACACCTCGTGAAGGATCACCGAGGGCACGATCGCCACCATGACCAGCAGGACGTCGACGCCGACCGAGCGGCCCAGCGCCCACACCGCCACCAGGACCAGGCCGACTGCGACCACCGCGCCACCTCGGCGCCGGGCCGGACGAGCCCCGGGGCCCCCTCCCCGGGTGGCGGCCACTAGTGCCGGCGGGCGGCGCAGGAGATGCAGTAGCGCGCCTCGGGCTTGGCCTCCAGCCGAGCCAGGGGGATCTGGGCGCCGCAGCCCTCGCATATCCCGTAGCTCGAGGTCTCCCACTTGGCCAGGGCCCGCTCCACCTGCTCCAGGGTGGCGTGGAGGCTGGCGGCGAGGGCCTCGGCCTCTCCCCGCTCGGCGGTGACCTGGCTCGAGTCGGCGAAGTTGGAGTCGTAGGAGGGGGCCGAGCCGCCGTAGCCCAGCTCGGCCAGCTGCTGGCGCAGGGACTCGCGCTCGGCCTCCAGGCTGGCCCTGAGGACGTCTTCGACGCCAGGGTCGGAGGCGACCCGGAGGCCGGGGCTGGTGGCGTCGGCGTTCATCATCTGGAGTGTAACGCCACCGTCGGTGTCATCGGGGGGATCGGCCATCACCGGGCCGGCTGCCGGCGACCGGCCACCCTCCGAGCTCAGCGCGGCCGGGCTGCCCCGGCGCGTGGGTGGGCCCGGTCGTAGACCGCCCGGATGCGCTCGTCCGACACCTTGGTGTAGACCTGGGTGGTGGCAATCGAGGCGTGGCCCAGCAGCTCCTGGACGACCCTGATGTCGGCGCCGTGGTCGAGCATGTGGGTGGCGCAGGAGTGGCGCAGGACGTGGGGGCTCAGCCGGTCGGCCAGGCCCACCCGCTCGGCGAGGGCCCGCATCACGCCCCATGCCCCCTGACGGGACAGCCGGCCGCCCCGGGCGTTGAGGAACACCGCCTCGGCGTCCCCCCGCCGGGCCCAGCGGGCCGGGGCCAGGTCGTCCCGGCCGCCCGGGCCCAGCCAGGACTCGACGGCCCCCAGGGCGTAGCGACCCAGGGGCACCAGGCGCTGCTTGTCCCCCTTGCCCACCACCCGGGCGGCGTGGTCCTCCACGGAGACGTCGCTCAGATCCAGGCCGACCAGCTCGGAGATGCGCATCCCGGTGCCGTAGAGGACCTCGACGATGGCCCGGTTGCGCCGCTCGGGGGCGCCGTGGCCGGCGGCGGCGGCGAGCAGGTGGGCGACCTCGTCCTCGCTCAGCGCCTTGGGCAGGCCCTGGGGGACCCGCGGCAGGGGCAGGTCGAGGGTGGGATCGGCGGCGGCCAGCCCCTCGTCGAGCAGGAACCGGTGCATGCAGCGCAGGGCGACGACGGCCCGGGCCACCGACGACGGGGCCTTGCCGGCAGCCCGCAGGGCGCCGACGTAGTCGGCCACCACCGCCTCCCCGACCTCCTGGGGGCCGATTCCCCGGGCCTGCAACCACGCCTCGTAGGCCCGCAGGTCCCGCCGGTAGGCGACGATGGTGTTGGTCGACCTGCCCCGCTCGACGGCCAGCCACGTCAAGAACTCCTCGGCGGCGAGCGAGAGCGGCGGTGAAAGGGCCTCGCCGGGCGCGGCGCCCCCTTTCACCACGGCCTTCAACCGACGAGGTCACGGGCCAGGGATAGCCCGATTATGGACTTGGCATCGACGATCTCCCCCCGTGCAACCAGGGCGGGCAGGTCGTCGAGACCCACCGACTCGACGGTCATGTGCTGCTCCTCGACGCCGTGCAGATCGGTGCCGACCACTTCGAGGTCCCTGGCCAGGTACAGGTGGGTGAGCTCGTCGCAGAACCCTGGCGAGTTGTAGAACGACGCCAGCAGGTCGAGGCGCCCGGCGGCCAGCCCCACCTCCTCGGCCAGCTCCCGAGCGGCGGTGACCTCGGGGGCCTCCCCGTGGACGTCGCGCTTGCCGGCGGGGACCTCCAGGAGCTCGGCGTCGATGGCGGCCCGGTACTGGCGCACCATGACGACCCGGCGGCCGGAGTCGAGGGGCACGACCACCACCGCACCGGGGTGGTGGACCACCTCGCGCTCGAAGCGGTCGCCGCCGGGCCCCTCGAAGGTGCCGGTGGCCACCTGGATGAGCCGGCCGGTCCAGACCTCCCGCTCACCGATCCTGCGGAAGCCGGGCAAGGGTGTCGAAGTCGATCAGACGAGGGGTGCGCTCCTCCGCCCGGGCCAGGGCGGCGCCGACCAGGTCGCGGAAGAGGGGGTGGGGCCGGTCCGGCCGGCTCTTGAACTCGGGGTGGGCCTGGGTGCCGATCCAGAACGGGTGGCCCGGAAGCTCGACCACCTCCACCAGCCGGTCGTCGGGCGACATCCCCGAGCAGACCAGGCCGGCGTCCTCCAGGCGCCGCCGGTAGGCGGGGTTGACCTCGTAGCGATGGCGATGGCGCTCTGAGACCAGCTCGGCCCCGTAGCTGGCCGCCGCCTGGCTGCCGGGGGCCAGCTTGGCGTAGTACAGGCCGAGGCGCATGGTGCCCCCGAGCTCCACCACCTGGCGCTGCTCGTCCATCAGGTCGATGACGAGGTGCGGGGACGTCGAGTCGAACTCCCGGGAGTTGGCGCCGGCCAGCTTGGCCAGGTTGCGGGCCAGCTCGATGACCATCACCTGCAGTCCCAGGCACAGCCCGAGGCAGGGCACGTCGTGCTCCCGGGCGTAGGTGGCGGCGGCGATCTTGCCCTCTATCCCCCGCTCCCCGAAGCCGCCGGGGATGACGATACCGTCCAGATCCCGCAGGCGTCCCTCGGCCAGCAGCCCCTCGACCTCCTCGGCCTGTATCCAGTCGAGCTGGAGAGCGGCTCCGTGCCAGTAGCCGCCATGGCGCAGGGCCTCGGCGACGGACAGGTAGGCGTCGGGGAGGTTGACGTACTTGCCGATGACGCCGATCCGCACCGGTCGGGTGGCCGCCTCGACCCGCTCGACCAGGTGCTCCCACGCGGAGAGGTCCAGGGGATGCTCGGGCCGGCCCTCGCTGTCGGTGCCGTCGAAGCGCAGCAGGGTGCAGACGTAGTCGTCGAGGCCCTCCTCGTGGAGGGCGAGGGGGATCTCGTAGAGGTTGGGAGCGTCGACACAGGAGACCACCGCCTCCACGGGCACGTCGCACAGCAGCGAGATCTTGGCCTTGAGGCCGGTGGAGATGCTGCGGTCGCTGCGGCAGATGATCACGTCAGGCTGGATGCCCCGGCTGCGCAGCTCGGTGACCGAGTGCTGGGTGGGCTTGGTCTTTTGCTCCCCCGACGGTCCCAGGTAGGGCACCAGGGTGACGTGGACGTAGCAGACACTTTCTCGCCCCACGTCCTTGCGGAACTGCCGGATGGCCTCCAGGTACGGGAGGATCTCGATGTCCCCGACCGTCCCCCCCACCTCGGTGATGACCACATCGACCGAGTCGGAGGCCAGCCGCTTGATCCGGCTCTTGATCTCGTCGGTGATGTGGGGGATGACCTGGACTGTCCTGCCCAGGTAGTCGCCCCTTCGCTCCTTGGCGATGACGCTCTGGTAGATCGAACCGGTGGTGGCGTTGGACTCCCGGTGCAGGTTCTCGTCGACGAAGCGCTCGTAGTGGCCGAGGTCCAGGTCGGCCTCCCCGCCGTCGTCGGTGACGAAGACCTCCCCGTGCTCGTAGGGGTTCATGGTCCCGGGGTCGACGTTGAGGTAGGGGTCCAGCTTTTGCATGGTCACCCGCAGGCCCCGGCTCTTGAGCAGCCGGCCCAGGCTCGACGCGGTGAGACCCTTGCCCAGGGCGCTGACCACCCCGCCGGTGACGAAGATGTGCTTGGTCAACCCGGTCCTCCGCTCCCGTCTGCCTGGGGTGGCACCCGGGGACGAGGCTAGCGCAGGGCGGCGACCGGGCCGGGGATGGCCGGGTCAGGGCTGGTCGGTGTCGCCGGCCGCCATTCCCAGCAGCTCGGCGGCGTGGCGCCGGGCCGTCTCGCTGCTGGGCTGTCCCGAGAGCATGCGGGACAGCTCGATGACCCGCTGGTCCCCCTCCACGTGTCGGGCCCGGGCCAGGGTGCGCCCGCCGGCCGGCTCCTTGCCGAGGACAACCTGGCGGTCGGCGTAGGCGGCCACCTGGGGCAGGTGGGTGACCACCAGGATCTGGTGGTCACGGGCCAGGGCGGCCAGCGCCGCCCCCACGGCCAGGGCGGCCTCGCCGCCGATGCCGGCGTCCACCTCGTCGAATACCAGGGTCTCCACACCTGGGCGGGGACCGGGCGAGGTCGCCGGGGCCGCCCTGTGGTCGAGGAGGGCCAGGCGGGCGGCCAGCATGGTGCGTGACAGCTCGCCGCCGGAGGCGACCTTGGCCAGGGGCAGGGCGGGCTCCCCGGGATTGGCGCCCAGCCGCCAGGTGACGGAGTCGGCCGCCGGCTCGTCGCCCAGGGCCACCTCGAAGCGGGCCGCCGGCAGGGCCAGGGTGCGCAGGCGGCCCTCGACGGCGGTGGCGAAGGCCGGCGCCGCTGCCCTGCGGGCGGTGCCCACGGCGGCCTCGGCCCGCGCCAGTGCCTCCAGGGCGGCCCCCCGGTCGGTTTCGAGGGCGGCCGCCCTCCCCTCCTGGCCACGCAGATCCCCGAGCTGGGCGCGGATGCGCTCCCGCTCGGAGACGACGTCAGCGAGGGAGTCGCCGTACTTGCGCCGCAGGGAGCGCAGGGCCTGGCGCCGCCCCACCACCCAGGCCAGGCGCTCGGGGTCCTCCTCGATCTGGTCGGCCAGGGACCGGGCGGCGGCGGCCACGTCGCCCAGCTCGACCATCACCGCCATCAGGCGGTCGGCCACGGCGGCGAGGGGCGGCCGGCCGGCCAGCCCAGACAGCGCCGCCCCCAGGGCCTCGGCTGCCGGGCCGTCGCCGCCCAGCAGGTGGGCTGCCCTGCCGGCCGCCTCCCGGTGTGCGCTGGCGCCGGCCAGCAGCGCCTCCTCCAGCTCGAGGGCGGCGTCCTCGTCGGGGTCGTCGAGGGCGGCGCCGTCGAGCTCGCCGAGCTGGTAGGCGAGCAGGTCGACCTGGCGGGCCCGCTCCCTGGACCCGCCGCCGGCGCCGGCCAGGACGGAGGCGATCTCGGCCAGGCGCCGGCGGGCGGCCTCCACCACCGAGGTGTCGATCCCCCCGGCACGGTCGAGGGCGTGGCGCTGGGCGCCCGACGACATCAGGCTGTGGTGGGAGTGCTGGTCGTGCAGGTCCACCAGGCCGGCGCCGGCCTGGGCCAGGGAGGCCACGGTGGCCATGCGGCCGTCGACATAGGCGCGCGACCGTCCCGAGGCGGAGACGGACCGGGCCAGGACCACCTCGCCGGCCGGGGCGGGCTCGGCTCCCGCCGGGGCGGGCTCGGGGCCGGTCTGAGCGGGCTCGGCGCCGGCGGGGGCGGTGGGCACGAGGAACCTGCCCTCGACCAGGGCCTCGGCCGCTCCCGGGCGGACCATGATCGGGTCGGCCCTACCTCCCAGCAGCAGCTTGAGCGCCTCCACGACGAGGGTCTTGCCGGCACCGGTCTCGCCCGTCAGTGCCGTGAGGCCGGGGCCGAGGAGCAGCGACAGATCCTCGATGACCCCCAGGTTGCGCACCCGGAGCTCGCTCAGCATCTCGGCCCGGCCAGGGGTCCAACCATCAGGCCAATCATGGCTGCTCGCCCGCCCCGGTCACGTCAACGGTCGGGGAGGTTGAACTTATGCTTGAGGACCCGGTGGAAGTCCCGGTCGCTGAAGGTGACGAGGAAGGCGTCGCGCCGCCCACCGGTGCAGACCACCAGCTCCCCTGGTGCCAGCCGCCCAGTCGACCAGCCGTCCACCACCAGATCGGCGGGCCGCTCGTCGATCACCTGGAGGCCGATCTCCTCGTCGGCGGCCAGCACCAGCGAGCGGTCGAAGAGCATGTGGGGAGCGACCGGGGTGACGATCTGGACCCGGGTCCGGGGCGACGCGATGGGCCCGCGCGCCGAGAGGTTGTAGGCGGTCGAGCCGGTCGGGCTGGCCACGATCAGCGAGTCGGCGGCGAAGGTGAGGAACGGGGTGCCCGACACCGACATTGCCGCGTGGACGGTGTGGTAGCCGGTGGGCCGGGTGAGGACCAGGTCGTTGAGCGCGGACCGGCGAAGCCGCTCGGCCCCTGTGGCCAGGCTTCGGATCCTGACGTCAATGGTCATCCTGGACTCGACCCGGTAGTCTCCGGCCAGGAAACGCTCCAGGGCGTGGCACAGATCGCCGGGCTCGACCGTGGTCAGGTAGCCCAGATGGCCGAGGTTGACGCCGAGGACGGGGATGCCGGCGGGTGCGACCAGGTCGACGGCGCGGAGCATGGTGCCGTCCCCCCCCAGGCTGACAGCAAGGTCGACCCCCTCCAGAGCGTGGCGGTGGGCGCCGGCAAAGTCGTTGTCGGTCCACGGATTGGGGCTCTCCGTGTCGAGGGGCCGGGCCTGGTGGCCCAGATCCCGGAGCCAGGAGGTGACCTCGGCGCACAACCTGGCCGCCTCGGGCCGGCGGGAGTGCAGGACGAACCCGACCGTCACCACGGCGAGCCGGCCTCGGCCAGCAGGGCGCCCAGGTCGATGCGGGTGGCCAGCGGCTCCGGCCCCGGTGGGCGGTGCGGGCGCAGGTGGGCCAGGAACTCGACGTTGCCGTCGGCACCTCTCAGGGGAGAGGCCATCGCCCCAGTCACGGCCGCTCCCCGTGTCTCGAACGCGCCCAGCACCCCCAGCACCACCTCGGCCCAGACCGTTGGATCCCGCACCACGCCCCGCCCCCGGCTCACGACGGCGCGCTCCGCCTCGAACTGGGGCTTGACCAGTACCACCAGGTCGCCGCCGCCGGCGCTGAGGCGGAGCAGGGCCGGGGCCACGGTGACCAGCGAGATGAAGGAGAGGTCGGCCACCACAAGGTCGAAGGGGGCGCCGGCGACGTCGGCTGGCCCCAGGTACCTGACGTTGGTGCGATCCATGGGGCGCACCCGGGGGTCGGAACGCAGCCGCTCGTGGAGCTGGCCCCGTCCCACGTCGACCGCCACCACCCCGGCGGCGCCGGCCTGGAGCAGGCAGTCGGTGAACCCGCCGGTGGACGCCCCGGCGTCGAGGGCCATCCGGCCCCTGGCGCCGATGGCAAAGCGGTCGAGGGCGGCGGCCAGCTTTTCGCCGCCACGCCCGGCGAAGCGCGGTGGCGGGCCGGCGACCACCACCGGCTCGGCCGGGCTGACCATGCGGGCCGCCCGGTGGGCCACCGCGCCGGCCACCCGGATGCAGCCTGCCTCCACCAGCCCCTGGGCCTGGGTCCGGTCCGGAGCCAGGCCCCGGCGCACCAGCTCGGCGTCCAGGCGCCGGCGAAGGGTCAGGGTCGGGGGCCGATCAGCCGCCGGCGCTCGTCGGGCCGCTGCCGGGGCCCGGCCGGCGACCGGCCTTATTGGCCGGGGCCTTCTTGGCCGGGGCCTTCTTGGCCGGGGCCGCCTTGGACGGGGCGTCGTTGGCCGGGGCGTCGTTGGCCGGGGCCGCCTTGGACGGGGCGTCGTTGGCCGGGGCGTCGTTGGCCGGGGCCGCCTTGGACGGGGCGTGGACCGTAGGGGCGCTGGCGGCGCCCCCCGCCTTCTTGGCCCCGCCCCCCGCCTTCTTGGCCGGCGCTGACGTGGACCCGGCCCGCTTGGTCGGTGCCGGCGGGGCGGCCACCGACGCGTCGAGGCGGCGCTCGATTTCGTCCAGCCTGGCCTCCACCCGGGCCATGTCCGCCTGCGACACCAACCCGAGCTGGCTGGCCTGGCCACTCACCTCGTCGCGGATCCGCTCGACCAGGTGGTCGGCGCCGCGACGGCCCCCCTCGCCGACGTCCCTCACCCGTTCCTGGGCCTGGCGCCTGGTCGCTTCCCCGGTGTGGGCCACGTCCTTGAGGAACTGCTCGGCGCGGGCCAGGGCGGTCTCGATGAACTGGGCGCCCGCCTCCTGGTACCGCCTCGTCGTCTCGTCACCGGCCATGGCCCATGGTACGCCCATCGTCCCACCTGGTGCGGCGCCGGGGAGCGGAGGCCGGTGCCGCCGGCCGGGTAGCAGTCGCCGGCCTCGGGGCCGGGATGGGCTCAGCCGGGCACCAGATCGGCAACCACCCGGGCCAGGTCGGCGGACACCGTGTCAGGAACGGGGTCGACGGGCAGATCGGCACTCGTGGTGACGCCACTCAGGACCAGGGCGAAGCGAGCCCCGATCAGGCGGGCGAAGCGCCCGTCGGTGTCGGGGCGGTCCCCGACCACGACGGCCACGTCCCCGAAGCGGGCTCGGACCAGCTCGGCCGCTCCCGCACCGGGCTTGCCCGCCACATCGGGCTCCACCCCCGATGCTGTCGCCAGGAAGGCCACGACCGCCCCCGCACCCGGTAGCAGCCCGACCGGGCTCGGGAAGGTGGCGTCGTCGTTGGCGGCCACGAAGCGTGCTCCCTGCCTTAGGGCCGTGGCCGCCGCGGCCAGGCTGGCGTAGTCCAGGTCGACGCTGCGCCCCACCACCACGGCATCGGGGTGCGACGTCGCGTCGACTACGGCCACCCCCCGGGCGTCGAGCGCCTCGTGGATACCCGCTTCCCCGACCACGGCGGCAGTCGAGCCGGGGCGCAGGAGGGAGGCAGCGGCCTGGGCCGAGGTGACCAGCTCGTCGGCGCGGGCCGGGATGCCGGCGTCGGTCAGCGCCTTGACGTGACCGGCCACGGTCGGGCCGGAGTTGTTGGTCATGAAGACCACCTGATGCCCCGCCTCCCGGAGGCAGGCGACCGCCTCGGGTGCGCCGGCGATGGGATGGCCGCCGAGCCAGACGACGCCGTCGAGGTCGAGCACCCAAACCATGCCCTGAGTCTGGCAGGTGGCGCGACGTACCTCCCGTTCCGAGGACCGTGGCGGGCAGCTGGTGGTACGCATGGGAGATGCCTGGCTTCCACCCGTTCCCCGGCCTTCGCTATACCCCCGGTCGGGTGGTCTCCCTCGGCGATGTCGTCTGCCCGCCCTACGACGTGATCAGCGAGGACGACCGCGCCGCCCTGCTGGCCCGTAGCTCGCTCAACATGGTCGGCGTCGAGCTTCCCCGGGCCGCGGGCGACCTGGGCCCCTACCAGGCGGCACGCCGGCTGCTGGACGCCTGGCGTGACGCCGGCATCCTGGCCCGCGACCGCCAAGCCTGCTTCTACGGCTACCGCATGTCGTTCACCGATCCCCTCGGTGAGGCTCGGTCCACCGTCGGCGCCATCGGCGCGCTCGAGCTCTCCACCCCCGGTTCGGGCATCCTCCCCCACGAGGAGACCACACCCAAGGCCAAGACGGACCGCCTCGAGCTGTTGCGGGCGGCACGGACCAACGTCTCGCCCATCTGGGTCCTGTCGCCGGCCTCCGGCCTGGCCGCCGCGTGCGCGCCGCCGGACCATGCGCGGGCCCGGGCCGTCGACCCCGACGGGGTGGTCCACGAGCTGTGGCCGATCACCGGCGACGACGAGGTCAGCCGGATCCACCACCTGGTGGCCGCCCATCCGGTCCTCGTCGCCGACGGCCACCATCGCTACGAGGTGGCCCTGACCTACCAGGCCGAGCGCGCCGGCGCCGGCGCCCCCGCCGGCGATCACGACGGCGTCATGGCCCTGGTCGTCGAGCTGGCCGGCGACCAGCTGGCAGTCCAGCCCATCCACCGGCTGCTCGGGCCGATGGCGTGGCCGCTGGAGGTGGCCTTGGGCAGGCCCTTCGAGCTCATCCCGACCGGCCGGCCGGATGCCACCATCCTCGACCGGATGCAGGCTGCCGGGGCACTCGCCGTCGTCACCCGGGACCGGACGTGGCTGGCCCGGCCCCGACCTGAGACGGAGGCGGCAGCCAGCCACGACCTGGACTCGAGCCGGTTGGACGTGGCCCTCTCGCAGCTGGGCCCCGTCGAGGTCTCCTACCAGCACGGGTGGGACCTGGCCACCGCCGCCGTCGAGCGCGGTGACGCCTCCGCCGCCGTGCTGGTCCGGCCGGCCACGGTCGACCAGATCGCAGCCATCGGCAGGGGCGGCCGGCGCATGCCGGCCAAGACCACGTTCTTCTGGCCCAAGCCTCGTACCGGAATGGTGGTCCGCGAGCTGATCGGGTAGGCCCGGGGGCGCGGCGGGGGGAGCCAGCGACCGGGGCGGAAGACCAGCTTTCAGGCTGATGTCAGCCCTGTCTCAGTGGCCTCTGATCCTCGCCGGGAAGAGTGACGGTGTTGCTTCCCACACGACGAGGTGCCAGATGAGCCAGATGGACGACGACCGCCACCAGGACCCCGGCCCCCCGGCTGGTCCCGACCAGCCCGTCTTCGAGCCCCCCGCTACGCCCGCCGGCACCTCCCCCGACGCCTTGGCCTGGTCGGGTGGCTGGCCGCCGTCCCCGGCAGCCGGTGACCGGGGGAGCCAGCCACCGCCGGCCTGGGGCCCGGTACCGAGCGTGGAGGCCGGCGGGCGGGCGACCGCCGCCGGCGACGGCCCCGAGCCTCCCAGCCCGTCATCGTCGTGGCAGGCCCACCCCGCCGGCGGCGGCCCCCGTGGGCGGCGCCGGGCAATGGCCTCGGTGGTGGCCGCCGCCCTTGTCGTCGGGGCGGCCGCGGGGGGCGTCGCCGGGTACCTCGGACGCTCGTTGGGGGCGCCGGCGGCCACCGTCGCCGCTCCCCGGGCGCCCAGCACCAGCACCACCCCTGCGGTCAGCGGCAGCAACGCCGCCGACACGGTCAACGTGGCCACCCTGGTGGCCAAGGTCGAGCCCGCCCTGGTGGACATCCAGGCCACCGGGCCCAGCCCCAACTACTACTCGCCACTGTTCGGCAACGGGCTCAATCCCTTCGGTGGCCAGCAAGCCACGTCGGATGCCGGGACCGGCATGGTCCTGACCTCGGGGGGCCTGGCGCTCACCAACGACCACGTGGTGGCCGGATCCAGCACCCTGACGGTCACCTTCAACGGCCAGACGGCGACCCATCCGGCCCACCTCGTCGGCCAGGACCCGTCGGCCGACGTCGCCCTCATCCAGGTCGAGGGCGTCAGCAACCTGCCCACCGTCACCCTGGGCGACTCGTCGGGCGCCGCCGTCGGGGACGCCGTCCTGGCCATCGGCAACGCCTTGAACCTGACCGCTCCCACCGGAGGGTTCACGGTCGGCGAGGGCATCGTCTCCGGTCTCGACCGCCAGGTCTCCACCAGCACCGACAACCTCAGCGGGATGATCCAGACCGACGCCGCCATCAGCTCCGGCGACAGCGGCGGTCCGCTGGTCGCCTCGGGTGGTCAGGTGATCGGCATGAACACCGCCGCCGCCGCCAGCAGCGGCTCCAACACGGCCCAGAATATCGGCTTCGCCATACCGGCGAACCAGATCACGGCCCTCCTGCCTCGGTTGGAGAAGGGCGGCACCGTCGGTGGCGGGTCAACCGGTACCCAGGGGTCTGCCGGCGGGGGGTTGCCAACCGTTGGCCGGAATGGGTAGTTCTGTCTCGTTCGACCATGACTGTCACACCCTCTGGTCATGATGGGGGACGTGAGGCTTTCCGAGTGGGCAAAGCAGGACGGGGTGAGCCGCCAG
>JBOGGP010000052.1:0-12221 GCA_050744105.1 Acidimicrobiales bacterium | reverse complement strand
TGACGGCCGGGTTCAACCGGCACCGTTGAGCGCTGGTGGAGCGGCGGTGGAGGCTGGGGTGGCATGGTCGCCGGCCATGACAGTAGGGGACCTCGACACGCTGGCGGTGAGGGAGGTGCCGGGGCCGTCGGAGGGGCTCGAGCCGTGCGCAGTATTCGTGCACGCCGGCGACCCGGTGTCCCAGCACGGCATGGCCGGGCTGTTGCGATCCTGCCCGGAGCTGGCCGTGGTCGACGACGTCGACCACTGCCAGGTGGCGGTGCTGACGACCGACGAGGTCGATCCGACCGGCCTGCGGGTGATGGCGGCCGTGCAGCGTCACGGCGTGCCGCCGGTGGTGCTGGTGGTGGCGCACCTCGACGACGACGGTCTCATGGCCGCGGTGGGGGCCGGGGTGGCCGGCATCGTCCAGCGCGAGGACGCCGGGCCGGCCAACCTGGTGCGGGCGGTGACCGGCGCCGCCGCCGGCCACCCCAGCCTGCCCCCCGACCTGGCCGGTCGTCTCATGGCCCAGGTGGGCCGTCTGTCGCGCCAGGTACAGGCGCTGCCCCCCGCCCCCCCGCCGGAGCTGACCGAGCGCGAGGTCGACGTGCTGCGCCTGCTGGCCGAGGGTCTGCACACCTCGGAGGTGGCGCGCCACATGTGCTACTCGGAGCGGACGGTCAAGGGCGTGATCCAGCAGGTAACCCGCCGCCACCACCTGCGCAACCGCACCCACGCCGTCGTCTTCGCCCTGCGCCAGGGACTCATCTAGCGGTGGCCGGAGTGACCTCCGACGGGCTCTTCGACCGCCCGGTGGCCGACGCCCACGAGGAGCTGTCCAACCAGATGGAGCGGGCCAGCTACCTGACCCAGGCCAGCCTGCGCAACGCCTTCGCCCGGGTCGCCAACCTGGAGGCGGTCCTAAACGAGCTGTTGGAGGCCCTGGCCACCAACCAGGCCATAGCTCCAGAACAGGTTCCTCTGGCCATCCGGGCCTACGGCCAGCAGGTCCCGGAGGCGGGCGCCGGCAGCGGCGGGGACTCGGGCGCCGGCCTGCCCCCCGCCGAGCTGATGGCTCCGGGCGACGGCGACGTCGTGGCCAGCCGCTGGCCTGGTGTCGTGCTGCGCACCGACTCGGCTGCCGGTGACGGCCAGCCGGTCGACTGCGCGGCGCGCCTGGCGGTCTGCCACGCCGTGTGCTGCAGCCTGAAGTTCCCGCTGTCGGCGGCAGAGTTGGACGCCGGCAAGGTCAAGTGGGACCTGGGCCACCCCTACATGATCAGGTCCGACACGAGCGGGTACTGCTGCCACAACGACCGGGAGACCGGAGGCTGCACGGTCTACCAGGACCGCCCGGGGGTGTGCCGGGGCTACAGCTGCGCGGCCGACGGCCGGATCTGGAAGGATTTCGAGGGCATGGTGCTCAACACCGAGTGGATAGCCGAGCATTTCGCCAATCCGGGCCGGATGCACGTCTCGGTGCGCACCGCGGCGGATACGGACGGCCCAGGGTTCTCGGACGGCCCAGGGTTCTCGGACGGCCCAGGGTTCTCGGACGGCCCAGGGTTCTCGGACGGCCCAGGGTTCTCGGACGGCCCAGGGTGATCCACGAGGTCGACCAGGCCATCGAGGCGGTGATCCGCCAGGAGGCGCTCCAGGGCACGTCCGTAGAGGTCGCCTTCGACGCCCCCACCAAGGACTGGGCGGCCCGGCGCAACGCCCCCACCCTCGACTCCTACCTCTACGACATCCGCGAAGACCAGGCCCGGCGGGCCGTCGGCTACACCGACGTCAGGGATGCCGACGGCAAGGTCATCGGCCGGAAGCTGCCACCCCGCCACTACAAGCTGTCCTACCTGGTCACCGCCTGGACCCAGCGACCCGAGGACGAGCACCGGCTGCTGTCGGCCATCCTCAGCGGTTTCCTGCGCTGGAGCTCGCTGCCGCCGTACTCGCTCAGCGGATCCCTGGCCGACCAGGAGCTCCCCATCCCGGTGACCATCGGCCTGCCGCCAGCAAACGACCGGGCAATATCCGATATCTGGTCGGCGCTGGGCGGCGAGCTCAAGCCATCGCTCGACCTGGTGGTCACCGCCCCCATCGAGCCCGGCCAGCTGGCCGTGGCCGGTCCGCCGGTCCAGGAGCCGCTGCACTTCACCGTGACCCGCACCACCGACGGGGTGACCGAGCGCGGCTTCCCCCGCCCGCCGCCGCCCCGCCCCGCCCCCAGCAGCGCCGAGGACGAGACGGCGCGCGCCGTCAAGGCCGCTTCGGGGCGCCAGGCGGCCAGGACTCGCCGGCTCGACCGCCCCTAGCCCGGTGGCGTACGCCGGCGCCGGCCCCGTGGGCCCTGAAGGCACGTGGGCGCCGGGTGAGGCGGCCGCCGAGCTGCTGGCCTACCTGGGCGAGGTCGAGGCCCGGGTCCGCCAGGTCCTGGCCCGTCGGCGGGCCGCCGACCCCAACCCCGACGACCCCCACCGGGGTCTGTACGTGACCGAGGAGCGCGTCCACGCCCTCACGGCCGACCGCCGGCCCGGTGGGCCGGCCACCGGCGAGGAGCCGGGCCGCCTCGGCCCGGAAGGACTGCCACCAGGGAGCCGCCTGGGCGCGCTGGGCCGGCGCTTCGGCCTCGACGGCCTGGACCTCGACCTGCTGGTGCTGGCCCTGGCCCCCGACCTGGACCAGCGCTTCGAGCCGATATTCGGCTACCTCAACGACGACGTGACCCGGCGCCGGGTAACCGTCGGTACCGCCCTGGAGCTGTGCGGGCGGGACCCCGCCGAGCTGGGGGCGCGCGCCCGCCTGGGGCCGGGAGGTCCCCTGGTCAGCCGGCGCCTGGTGGTGGTGGAGGACGCCGACCGGCCGGCGCTCACCCGGGCCCTCCGGGTGCCCGACGCCGTCGCCGGGTGGTTGCTCGGCGACGAGGCGCTGGAGGGCGAGCTGGCCGACGTGTCGGCCCCGGCGGTTACCTCGGCCCTGGAGGACGCCGAGGAGGTCAAGCGCGCCATCAGCGCCGGGGTCCGCCTGCTCTACGTCCGCGACACCCTGGAGTCGGCGGCGTGGTCGTGGCTGGCCAGCGCCTTCGCCGAGCTGGCCATGCCGGTCGTCGGCGTCGACCTCCGCCTGGTGGCCGCCGCCGGTGACCCGGCCGAGCTGGCCCAGGCCGCAGCCCGGGCCGCCGACCTGCGGGGCGGGGCGGTGCTGCTGGCTCACCTCGACGAGGTCGGGGGCCGCAGCGTGGCCGAGGCCCGGATCTGGACCGCCCTGGCCGCCCACACGCCGGTGGCCGCCACCGGCGTCGCCCACTGGGACGCCACCTGGTCCTCCCGGCCCCCCCTCCTGCTCGGGGCCCCCGAGCTGGGCATGGCCCAACGGCGGGTGGTGTGGGAGGAGGCCATGGGTCACAAGCTGGCCGACGGGGCCTGGCGGGCGGTGGCGGCCTTCCGCCTCACTCCCGAGCAGGTGGCCCAGGCGGCCCGCTCGGCCGCCCAGGCCGGCGTGGCGGCCAACCGCGACACCGGACCGGCCGACCTCCAGCGGGGGGCCCGGGCCCAGAACGCGGCCAGCCTGGAGCGGCTGGCCCGGCGGGTGGAGCCCCGGGTGGGTTGGGCCGACCTGGTGGTGCCCCCCGACGTCGAGGCCGCGCTGCGGGGCATGGTGGCCCGGCTGCGCCAGCGGGCTCGGGTGCTCGGGGACTGGGGGGTGGGCGGGGCCGGGGCCCGCAGCCGGGGGCTCACCGCCCTCTTCGCCGGGGAGTCGGGTACGGGCAAGACCCTTTCGGCCGAGGTGCTGGCCGGCGAGCTCGGCCTCGACCTGTACGTGATCGACCTGTCGAGTGTGGTCGACAAGTACATCGGGGAGACCGAGAAGAACCTCGACCGCATCTTCACCGAGGCCGAGCGGGTCAACGGGGTGCTGCTCTTCGACGAGGCCGACGCCATATTCGGCAAGCGGTCGGACGTCTCCGACTCCAAGGACCGCTACGCCAACATCGAGGTGGCCTACCTCCTCCAGCGCATGGAGCGCTTCATCGGCGTGGCCGTGCTCACCACCAACCTGCGGGCCAACGTGGACGACGCCTTCCTGCGCCGGATCGACGTGATCGTCGACTTCCCGGTGCCCGACGAGGTGTCACGGCTGGCGCTGTGGAGACACCAGTGCGGGCCCGGCCTGCCCCTCGACGACGACGTGGACCTGGACTTCCTGGCCCGCTCGTTCCGACTGGCCGGGGGCAGCATCGCCAACATCGTCCTCGGCGCCGCCTACCTGGCTGCCGACGGCGGCCGGGGCGTGGCCATGGCCGACCTGGTCCGGGCCACCGCCGGCGAGTACCGCAAGCTGGGCCGGCTGTGCCTGGAGTCCGAGTTCGGCCGGTGGCACCATCTGGTGGCCGGCCCGTCCCGGTAGCGCTAACCTCTCGCCGACAGGGAGGTAGACATGCCCGACTTCGACACCACGCCTGAGGGCCGCCACGCCCACCGGTACAAGACGACCGGTCGGGCGCCCGAGAGCACCAACCGGGGGGTGGCGGCCCCGCCGCCCGGCTCGGCCCGGTGGGTCCTGGGTCTCCAGCGCAGCGTGGGCAACGCCGCCGTGGTGCAGACCCTGGGCGAGGAGCCCGAGGGCCAGCACCACCCCATCACCGAGGTGGTCTCGTCGGGGGGATCGCCCATCGCCGCCCCCCTGCGGGGCCGGATGGAGCAGGCCTTCGGCCACGACTTTAGCGACGTGCGTGTCCACTCCGACGCCGCCGCCTCGGCGTCGGCCCAGGCCGTGGGGGCCACGGCCGCCACCGTGGGCAACCACATCGTCTTCCGCAGTGGCGCCTACGATGCCTCCAGCTCGATCGGCCAGCACCTCCTGGCCCACGAGCTGACCCACGTGGTCCAGCAGCGCTCGGGCCCGGTGGACGGCACGCCGGCCGGCGGCGGCATCAAGGTGAGCGATCCTTCCGACCGCTTCGAGACCGCCGCAGAGGCCAACGCCGGCCTGATCACCTCGCAGCTGGCGGTGCAGCGCCAGGCCGGCGAGGAGGACGAAGCGGAGGGCGAAGGCTGAGCCCGCCGGTGCTCAGCGTGCCGGGCCGCAGAGTTGTCCCGGGTCGATCCTGACACCGAGATCCGGATCCGCCCAGACCGCCGGCGCGGCGACGATCGTCGGCTGGTACACGCCGCCGGCGTCGGGGCGATGGACGACGAGCGCCGGGCCCGAGGGGTCGAGGGTGAGGATCCAGTACCAGGCTACGCCGGCCTCCTGGTAGGCGAGCCGTAGGGGGCGAGCATCTCTACCAGGCCGCCAGCCGTAGGACTTCTTCTTGGCCAGGTTCCCGATGTGGCCTTTGCCATGGAGCGCCTGACGTCCCCCACCGTCGCCGGGGCCCGAGCAACCAGGATCAGAGACACCCCGGTGACCACAACCCGCCCGGGGTGTGGCCGAGCGAGAAGTAGGCGTTGAGGACCACCCGGTCCACGCAGTGTGCCCGAGCTGTAGCAGGAGTACCAGAGGTTGGCCCCGTCGTAGGCGATCCCGACGCCGATCCCGGAGGCGCAGTCCTGGCTGAACGTGACCCCACCGACCAGGGTCCCCGGTGGCGGGCCCGGGTCAGGCTGCGACGCGGGCGCCGACAGCACCATGCTGCCGACGATCAGTCCAGCGATCCCCACGAGAGTCATCAGGCGGTGGCGCTCGGGGCCAAGGACTCAACCTCGCATTGGGACCCCCAGTTGGTGCCGGCCGGGTCGACAGGCCGCGGGCCAAGCGTGCCAGCCTCAATGAGCTACTGGTATGACACGGCTCCGAATGGCCTGATCTTCTAATCCTTCGGACCCTGGTGACCCGGTGACAGGGACGCCGGGGATTCGCCGGACCCCAAGCAGGTCCCGTCGCGATGAGATCAGCATGCCGGCGGTCGGCCATCGAGGAGCACCCGTCCCGAGCTGGCAGCCACCCTCGACTACATCTTCGGTTACGACGCCACCGCGGGCGTCGCCGAGGACTGGATGTACGAAAGGGTGACTGTCCGAGGGGTAAGTGGATGCCGGCGGGTGGTAGGAGTCGGCTCGGTGCCAGCGATGACCGGTCATACCTGGTAGGCGGGCTCGACGTCGGCGACGCCCTGTCGGGCCGGGGGGTCAACCTGCGCCCGGGGCGGTAGCCGGCGCGGACGCTCACGACACCGTGACGCACTCGACGCCGGGAAGGTCACCGAAGCGAGTGCTGCGATCGCCGGTGAGAATGATCCGTCGGGTCGCGGCGGCCGTCGCGGCGATGACCAAGTCGTGTGCGCTGCGCTTGGTTCCGCTCCGATGTACGTGTGCGAGCAGCCGGCCGTGTGCCTCCGCTGTCGTCAGCTCGTAGGGCTCGACAGGGAGGGTCTCGAGAACTCGGACGAGAAACTCGCTGCGGTTCGCACGGTGACCTTCGCTCGCCAGCTCGATCCCAGTCCGTAGCTCGGCAACGGTGATCGCGGCGATGACCAGATCATCGTCCTCCTCGACAACGTCGCCGAGCGCAGCATCGGTACGTTCGGACGCAATCAAGACGCCGGTGTCGATGATCAGTCTGCGGGCCACTCGGGTGTCTCGGGCACGATCGATTCGCGAGCGGCGTGTACGTCGGCGGCGAAGTCCTCGTCGAGTCTGCTCGAGGCGAGCAGCGCGACCACAGCGCTGCCGTTGGCGGAGGCGGCCGGGCCGATGGTGGCAATCCTCCGCCCGCCGCGGGTCACGACGATTGTGCCGCCCCGCTCGGCCTCGTCGAGCAGGGCTGCGAACGAGCGGCTTGCTTCGCTTGCGCTCATAATCCTCATGACATCAGATTATCTGACTTTTGGCGGCCGAACAGGTGACGGCGCCCCTCGCATCGGTGACGTGTCAGGGCCGTCTCTTCGGATGCACTTTCGGGCAGGATAGTCTGCCCCTTCGCCGGGGTGGGTTGCCCACCGGGTCGCCACCGAGCGTGCAAGGTTGGGGCTGTCATCAGTCGAGAGGGAGGCCCCTGAATGCCTCAGTACCTGTCCCCAGGCGTTTACGTCGAAGAGGTCGACTCCGGGTCCCGCCCGATCGAGGGGGTCGGCACTGCCGTGGCCGCCTTCGTCGGTCTGGCCGAGGGTGGTCCGTTCAACGAGCCCACCCTGGTCACCAACTGGTCGCAGTACACCCAGACCTTCGGCGGCTTCGTCGAGGGCTCGTACCTGGCCCACTCCGTCTACGGTTACTTCCTCAACGGCGGGGGCAGCGCCTACGTGGTGCGCGTCGGCGCTGGGGGCAACGGCAAGGTGTCGCCGGCCCAGCCGGCGCAGGCCGAGCTTACCCCCGGCGGCGAAGGCAAGGCCGGTGGCTACCGGGTCAAGGCCCTGGAGTCGGGCCCGGGCGGCAACGACCTTCAGGTCGAGGTGGCGCCGGCGGGCGACGGGGCGCCCGAGGACCAGTTCAAGATCCTGGTCAAGCGGGGCAACAAGGTCGAGGAGACCTTCGAGGGCCTGAGCGCCAAGCGGGGCCGCAACAACGCCGTGCAGACGGTCAACGCCCAGTCCAAGCTGATCCGCATCGAGGAGGTCACCACCGGGTCGGTCGAGAAGGTGGCGCCGGGCAACGTCCACCTGAGCGGCGGCACCCCGGCGCCGGCTGGCTCGGCCACCCTGTCGGCCGAGGACTACGTGGGCGACTCCGCCGACCGCACCGGCTTCGGGGGGCTGGAGGCCATCGACAACATCACCATGGTCTCGGTCCCCGACCTGATGTCGGCCTACCAGCAGGGCCTCATCGACCTTGAGGGCGTCCAGACCGTGCAGCTGGCCATGATTGCCCACTGCGAGCTGATGAACGACCGGGTGGCCATCCTCGACGCCCCCCCCGGCCTCAACGCCCAGCAGATCCGGGAGTGGCGCCAGGAGAAGGCCGGGTACGACTCCAAGCAGGCCACGCTGTACTGGCCCTGGGTCAAGGTGTTCGACCCCGCCACCGGCCAGAACGTCTTCGTGCCCCCGAGCGGCCACATGGGCGGGATCTGGGCCCGCAACGACGACACCCGTGGCGTCCACAAGGCCCCGGCCAACGAGGTCGTGCGCGGCGCGGTGTCGCTCGAGATCAACATCACCAAGGGCGAGCACGACATGCTCAATCCTGTGGGCATCAACTGCATCCGGGCCTTCCCCGGCCGGGGCATCCGGGTCTGGGGCGCCCGCACCCTGTCGTCGGACCCGGCGTGGCGCTACCTCAACGTCCGCCGCCTGTTCAACTTCTTGGAGAAGTCGATCCTCAACGGCACCGACTGGGTGGTCTTCGAGCCCAACGACGAGGCGCTGTGGGCCAAGATCCGCCGCACCATCGCCTCGTTCCTGGTGATGCAGTGGCGGGCCGGCGCCCTGTTCGGCTCCTCCCCATCGGAGTCGTACTACGTCAAGTGCGACGGCGAGACAAATCCGGCGGAGGGCATCGACCTTGGCCAGGTGGTCTGCGAGATCGGGGTGGCGCCGGTCAAGCCGGCCGAGTTCGTCATCTTCCGGCTGTCGCAGTTCTCCGGCGGCACCAGCCTGGCCGAGTAAGAACCCTCATAGAAAGGACAACACCTCATGCCCCTGCCATTGGGTGACAGCGCCGTTGGCCACTACTTCGGCATCGAGATCGACCAGGTGATGCTCAAGGATCTGATCGAGGTCACCAACCTCTCCTTTGAGCAGGAAGTGGTCGAGATGAAGCAGAATACCCCTGACGGCAAGTTCAGCATCGTCAAGATGCCTGGCCGCTACAAGGCGGGCAACTTCACCGTAACCAGGGGTTACACCAACGACAAGACCCTGGAGAAATGGCACGAGTTCTCCCTGAAGGGCGACATGAAGTCGGCCCGCAAGGGGGGCGCCATCATCGTGTTCGACTACACGGGGGCCCCGCTCAGCCGGTTCAAGTTTACCAACGGCTGGTGTTCCAAGATCGAGCTCGGACCGTTCAAGGCAGGCGACACCACGCCCATGACGGAGAAGGCGACCGTGGAGTACGAGACGCTCGAGCCCAGCGCCTGATGGCGGCGCCCAGCGCGGCCGACGTCGCCCGCCGCGGGGCGCCCCCGGATCCCCTCCGCACGGAGTTCGACTTCGTCCTGCCCCGAGGCTACGTCGACTCGGCGGGAGTGGTGCACCGAGAAGGGACGATGCGCCTGGCCACGGCGCGCGACGAGCTCGTGCCGCTCAACGACGCGCGGGTCCAGGAGAACTCGGCCTACCTGACGGTGGTCCTCCTGGCCCGGGTGATCACCCGCCTGGGCACGGTCAGCGACATCCACGGCGGGGTCATCGAGAGCATGTTCGCCTCCGACCTGGCCTTCCTGCAGGATCTCTACCGCCAGATCAACACCGAGGGCCACACCCGGGCCGCGGTAACCTGTCCCAGTTGCCATCATGAGTTCGCGGTCGACCTGGCCGGTGGTCGCCTGGGGGAATCATGACGTACGCCACCGACCGCCTGTACGAGGAGGTGGCGTACGTGGCGTACCACTTCCACTGGGCCCTCGACGGGATCCTCGACCTGGAGCACCCGCAGCGGCTCCGCTTCATCGCCGAGATCGGCCGGATCAACACCCGCCTCTCCGAAGGCTCCTGACATGCGCTGGCCCTCCCGACGGAGGCCGGCCGCAGTCGCCGACCCGGTGGCGCCTGAGGGCGGTGCCGGCGACGCAGGCGCCGGCGACGAGGGGGCGGCCGGCGCCGGGGCAGGAGGTGCCGGGGCAGGAGGTGCCGGGGCAGGCGGTGCCGGGGCAGGCGGTGCGGGGCGCCCAGTGGCGGCGGCGCCGGGCCCGGTCGGGGAGTGGCGCCAGGTGCCGCCCATCCAGCGGGCCCTGCCACCGGCGCCCGAGATAGCGGTCAAGGCCGCCTTCGAGGCCATCCTGCCGACCCGCTGGGCTCCACACTTCGTCCAGCCCCTGGGTCACCGGATCTCGCCACAGGGCCCGGCGGGGACCATCAGCGGGCTGGCAGTGACCAGGCCCATGATCCCGCCGGCGACGGTGGGATTGCCGGTCCAGCGCCAGGCCGCGCCGGACATGCCCCTGCCGGCCCTGCCCCAGGGGGCGGTAGCCGGGGCCGCCGGAGCCGAGCCGGCCGGGGGGGCGTCTGGCCCGGTCGGGAACGCCGTCGGCGACACCGTCGGGTCGGCCGGTGGGTTCGCCAGCGGGACTGCCGGCCGGGACCCGGGCGGCGCCCCGGTCGTCGCCCGCCGGGTGGGGCCGCCGGCACCCATGGACCGCGCCCCCGACCCCGGGATGGCCCGGGTCCCGATGCCGGCCGTCCCCCTGCCCGTGGCTGCCGCAGTGGTCACGCCCCAGGTCCCGGAGGCCGTCTCGCCCGCCACCGCGGGCCCCGCACCCGCCCCGGGGGGCGGGACGACCGGCCCGGCGCCGGTGCTCCCCGTGGCCGGCCTGGCGCCCCTGGCCCAGCCATCGCCACCGGCGCCGGCTCCCGAGGTCGGCGTGCCCGCTCCTCACCCGGACGCGGCCACGCCGGCGCCGCTGCCCCTGGCCCCCCTCCAGCGTTCGGCGCCGGCGGGCCGGGCTGGTGACGACGCGATGCCGTCCACGGCCGCCGGCGCTCCTTCGACTGGTGCCCTCCCGGCCCGAGCGGGGCCAGGTGGCACCGGTCCGGCCCACCCTGGCGACTCTCCCGGCTCGAACGGTGCGCCGCCGCCAGCGCAGGTCGCCGCCCCAGCCGTCCAGCGGTCTGCCCCCCCCGCACCGCAGATCGCCGGCCCAGCCGTCCAGCGGTCTGCCCCCCCCGCACCGCAGATCGCCGGCCCAGCCGTCCAGCGGTCTGCGCCGCCGGGGTCGTCGGCGGCGCCCGAGCCGGTCCGACCGCCCTCCTCGGCGAATGTCGGGCCGGCGCCCCTGACCGTAGCCGGCCACCCGGCACCTGCCCCGACCACCTCGGCGCCGGCCACCCCCAACCCGCCCATCCAGCCCATCATCCAACCGTCCATCCAGCCGTCCATCCAGCGGGCGGCGGCGGCGGTCCGCCGGGACTCCAGGCCGCGGCCCTCGCCGGCCACGTCCGGGCCCTCCCCGGAACCGACACGGCGGGCCGGCCCTCTATCCCCGGCCCCGGGCGCTGCTCCCGCGCCCCCTGCGCCCCCCTCCTCCCCCACCGGGTCGGCGTCCCCTTCCGCTTCCGCTTCCACGTCGACCACCCCGTCCGACCCGCCCCGATCGGTTGCCCGCTCCGGCTCCGTGCCGGTGCCCCCGGCGCCGCCATCGCCATCGCCTGGGCCACTCGGCTGGCAACGCCGCCTGGCCGGGGCGCCTGAACCCAGCCGTCCGATCTCACCGGCACCCGCCCCGGCGGCGCCGCCCGAGCCTGGCGGTGACCTCCTCCCGGGGAGAGCCCCGATCCCGTCGACGCAGCCGGTAGCGCCTTCGGCCTCCGCTCCCACCGGCATAGTGGTGTCTCGCCAGGCCGAGGGCCAGGCCTGGCGCCCGCTGGCGGGCCCCGACCTTCCTCTGGCCGCTCCGGCAGGCGCCCCCAGGGCCGGGGCCGAGGGATTGGCGGCCAAGACACAGGCCCCACCGGCCCCGGCCCTCCCGGCACCAGGGACCGCCCACAGGCTGGTCACCGCGCCGCCGGCGTCCTCCGGGCCGGCGTCCTCCGGGCCGGCAACCGCCCCGCCGGCGTCCTCCGGGCCTGTGTCGTTGCCCGGGCCCGTGGCCCGGCGGGTGCAGGCCGTAGCGCGACCAGAATCGCCGAGCGCCACCCCGCCCGGCGCCGCCACCCACCCGCCAGCAGCTCCGGCAGGGTCCCGCTCTGGGCCCCTGCTGGGCCACGGTCCCAGGCCGTCGGGACAGACCGCCTCGGTCGCCCAGCGCCAGGTGGAGGGCGCCGGCCGCCGGCGGGGCGGACTCGGAGCACCGCTGGTGCCGGACCGGACCGGCCGGCCGGTGCCGTATGCCCCCGAGCTGCACCGACCGGGCCCCTCCCCGACAAGCGCCACGCCGCCAGCGACCGTCCCGCTGCCGACCAGCCCGGCGGTCCAGCGTTCGCCCTTCTCCCCCGACCGGATCGACCCGCCAGACAGCCACCCGGGCGGCCCGCCGGCGGCTCCCGCCCGGGTGGAGTTGGGGCCGACCCTGGGGGACCGGCCGGTGATGCGCTCCACGGCCACGCCGGCGTCGCTGGCGGAGCCCTACCCACCGGACCCCGCCGCGGCGGCGCCTGCCGGCTCCCCCTATCCCGGGTTGTTCGGCTCCACACACCCCGGTTC
>JBOGGP010000051.1:0-12254 GCA_050744105.1 Acidimicrobiales bacterium | reverse complement strand
TGAGCAGCCGACCGACCGACCAGCAGCCGACCGACCGACCAGCAGCCGACCGACCGACCAGCAGCCGACCGACCGACCAGCAGCCGACCGACCGACCAGCAGCCGACCGGCAAGCAACCTTGAGTGAAGGGAGACGTCTCGACGGATCGACCACCCTCTGGTCGGTGGCCGCCGCCGCCCTGGGAGCGCTCGGCCTGAGCCTGGCCGCCCTCGGGACGGGGGCCGGCCACGGTCCGCCGGGGGTGGCCCACGCCCTGGGCCAGGTGACAGCCCCGACCCTCGAGGTGGCGCCACCCCTCTCGGTCCCGCCGGGGCCGGCCCGGCCGGCAACCGCGCCCACGACCGTGGCTCCCGGCCCGGCCGAGCCGCTCGCTGCGTCCGTCCCGGTCAGCCTGGCCATACCGGCCATCGGGGTGCGCTCGGGCCTGCTCCAACTCGGGCTCAACCCGGACCGGACGATCCAGGTCCCGGGCAACACGTCCGAGGCCGGCTGGTACCACCTCGGCCCCACCCCGGGACAGGAGGGGCCGGCCGTCATACTGGGCCATGTCGACTCCGTGGCCGGCCCCGGGATCTTCTACCGGCTCGGCGTACTGAAGCCGGGTGACCGGGTGATGGTCACCCGGTCGGACGGCGTCACCGCCGCCTTCAGGGTCAGCGGGGTCGACCAGTACCCGAAGAGCCGGTTTCCGACCCAGACCGTCTACGGGGACGTCGCCTACCCTGGCCTGAGGCTGATCACCTGCGGGGGCAGCTTCGACGAGGCCCGCCACTCCTACCGGTCCAACATCGTGGTGTTCGCCTACCTCGTCTCACCCTGACACCCGGCTGCCCCCGAGGCCCAGGCACCCCCGAAGCCAACCGCAGCCTCGTCCTCAGGTGACGTCGAGCATCCGCTGGAGGGCGACCCGGGCGTCGGCAGCCACGCCGGCGGGCACCTGGATCCGGTTGACCACGTGGCCGGCGGCCAGGTGCTCGAGCACCCAGCACAGGTGGGCGGCGTCGATGCGGAACATGGTCGAGCACGGGCAGACCAGCGGATCGAGCGAGGTCACCCGCAGGTGGGGGTGCTCGGCGGCCAGGCGGTTCACCAGGTGGATCTCGGTGGCCACGCCCACCGCTGTCCCCGCCGGCGCCCGGTCCACGGCGGCGATGATGCGGTCGGTGGATCCGACCTCGTCGGCCAGCTCGACCACCTCGTGGGAGCACTCGGGGTGGACCAGCACCAGCCCGCCGGGGTTGGCCGCCCTGAATGCATCCACGTGCTCGGGACGGAAGCGCTGGTGGACGGAGCAGTGCCCCTTCCACAGCAGGAAGCGCGACTGGCGGACCTGGCGCCGGTCGAGGCCGCCGAGCTCGCGGCGCGGGTCCCACAGCGCCATGTCGGGCGCCCCGAAGCCGAGCTCGAAGGCGGTGTTGCGACCCAGGTGCTGGTCGGGGAAAAACAGCACCTGCACGCCGGGGCCCCTACGCAGAGCCCAGGTGAGCACCGCCCGGGCGTTGGAGGACGTGCACACCGCACCCCCGTTGCGCCCGACGAACGCCTTGAGGGCAGCCGAGGAGTTCATGTAGGTGACGGGGACGACGGCGCCGGCGTCGACCACCTCCCCCAGCGCCTCCCACGCCTCCTCCACCGAGTCGAGGTCGGCCATGTCGGCCATCGAGCAGCCGGCGTTGAGGTCGGGCAGGACCACCACCTGGTCGGCAGCGGTGAGGATGTCGGCCGACTCGGCCATGAAGTGGACGCCGCAGAACACGACGAGCTCCGCCTCCCGGTTGCCGGCGGCCAGCCTGGACAGCCCGAAGCTGTCGCCGCGGGCGTTGGCCCATCGCATCACCTCGTCGCGCTGGTAGTGGTGGCCGAGGATCAGCAGGCGGCCCCCGAGGTCGGCCCTGGCCGCGGCGATGCGCCCGGCCAGCTCGGCGGGGTCGGCCGAGGTGTATCCGGCGGGCAGGGGAGCCTGGAGCCGCAGTGACGGGGGGCCGGCCACCCGGACCTCCATGGTGGCCGGCGGCGGGGGGACGAGCCCGGCCGACCTGGCCTGTGGGGGGGACTCGAGTTGGGCCACGGGCGGGCACCTCCATCGGGTAGCACCTCGACGTGGCCGGCGGGGACAGCCCGGTCGCCCGTCCGCGGAGATGTCGGCCTCGAGGTTGGAATATGTCGCCGTTTTCCGGGGCGGCGTGCCCACATCATAGGCCGGCGCGGCCAGAATCGGATGCGTGCTCCAGCGACCGCCGGCCGGCACCATCCCCGACACGCCCGGCTCCTACCAGTTCCGCGACGCCGACGGCCGGGTGGTCTACGTGGGCAAGGCCAAGTCCCTGCGCTCCCGGCTGTCCAACTACTTCGGCAACCCGGCCCACCTGCCGCCCCGCACGGCCCAGATGCTGGCATCGGCGTCGACCGTCGAGTGGATCCAGGTCCGCAACGACGTCGAGGCCATCATGCTCGAGTACAGCCTCATAAAGCAGCACAAGCCCCGCTTCAACGTCCGCCTGCGTGACGACAAGAGCTACCCGTTCCTGGCTGTCACGGTCGGCGACGAGTGGCCCCGGGCCCTGGTGCGGCGGGGGGCCAAGGCCAAGGGCGATCTGTACTTCGGCCCCTACGCCCACGCCTACGCCATACGGGAGACGCTGGACTCGCTGCTGCGGACCTTTCCCGTCCGCACCTGCAGCGACAACATGTTCCGCACCCACCAGAGGCAGGGCCGCCCCTGCCTGCTGTACCACATCGAGAAGTGCACCGGCCCCTGCGTCGAGGCGGTGGACCAGGCCACGTACCGGGGTCTGGTGGAGGACCTCACCGAGTTCCTGGACGGGGACACGGCGCCGGTCCTGGGCCGGCTGGAGGCGGCCATGGCCGAGGCCGCCGGGGCCCAGGAGTACGAGCGGGCCGCTCGGGTCAGGGACCGCCTGGCCTCGGTGCGCAAGGCAGTGGAAAAGCAGCAGATGGTGACCGAGAAGGCCGAGGATCTCGACTGCTTCGCCGTGGCCGAGGACGAGCTGGAGGCCGCCGTCCAGGTCTTCTACGTGCGCCGGGGCCGGGTGGTGGGCCGCAAGGGCTTCGTCGTCGACAAGGTCGAGGACCTGGACAGGGGTCAGCTGGTGGCCGGCATCGTCGAGCAGCACTACGGCGAGACCCCCCTCGGAGTGCCCCCCCTGGTCCTGGTGCCCGACGAGCCCGACGACTCCGACCTGCTGGCGGAGTGGCTCGGGGTCCAGCGGGCCGGCGCCGGCGGGGACCCCCGCCAGCACACCCGGGGCGACGTCGAGTGGTGGGCGGCCACCGGCGACTACCGGGTGGAGCGCAGCGTCAACCCCAGCGCCCTGGCCGGGGCCCGAGTCGAGATCCGCGTCCCCCAGCGAGGGGACAAGCGGGCCCTGCTGGAGACGGTGACCGGCAACGCCAGGGAGGAGTTCGCCCGCCACCGGTTGAAGCGTGCCGCCGACCACAACGCCCGGGCGCGCACGCTCACCTCCCTCCAGGAGGCCCTCGACCTTCCCGAGGCCCCGTTGCGGATCGAGTGCTACGACATGAGCCACATCCAGGGGACCGACTACGTGGGGTCGATGGTGGTCGTCGAGGACGGGATGCCCCGACCCAGCGAGTACCGGCGCTTCAAGATCAGGACCGTCACCGGCAACGACGACTTCGCGGCCATGGGGGAGGTGCTGACCCGCCGGCTCAATGCCTACCTGCGCGAGCGGGAAAAGCCCGTAGACGAGCGCAGCCGCCGGTTTGCCTACCCGCCGCAGCTCCTGCTGGTCGACGGGGGCAAGGGCCAGCTGGGGGTGGCCCTGCGGGTAGTCCAGGATCTGGGCATGGACGAGGAGATCCCGGTAGCCGCCCTGGCCAAGCAGTTCGAGGAGGTCTACCTGCCCGGCCAGGCCGACCCGGTACGGATCCCGCGCACGTCCGACGCCCTCTACCTCCTCCAGCAGATCCGCGACGAGGCGCACCGCTTCGCCGTCACCTACCATCGCTCGCTGCGGGCCAGGCGCATGACGGCGTCCGTCCTCGACGGCATCGCCGGCCTGGGGCCGGCCCGCCGGCGCCGGCTGCTCGCCGAGCTCGGCGGCCTCAAGGCGGTGAGAGCGGCCCCGCTCGAGACCCTCACCGTCCTGCCGTGGCTGCCCGACGCGGTGGCTGGCGCCGTCTTCGTCAAGACCCACGGCTCGGATCCGGCCGGTCCAGACGCGCCTCCTGGCCTGGGGGCGCCGGAGCCGGCCGGCGCCGGCCGGTGACCGGCCCCGGCCGTTGCCCTGGCCTCGACGCCGGCCCCGGCGACCGGACCCCCTCGAAGCCCGCCGGCGCCGGCCGTTGACCGGCCCCGGCGTTGGCTGGCACAGCCCGGTGGTGACGGCATGGTGGCAGGAGGGCTTCACCGAGGGGGCCGACCCCGAGTACGCCGAGCAGCTGCTGCCGATCGCCGCCGACCACCTGGCCGGCTCGTCACGGGTCCTCGACGTCGGCTGTGGCGAGGGCCAGGTGGCCCGCCTGGCCTCCGGTGCCGCCGGAGTGGAGCGGGTAGTCGCTGTCGACGTGTCGGCGCCGCAGCTGGCCGCCGCCGCCGGCCGCGGGGGCGGGGTGGTCCTGGCCCGCTCGGAGGCCGCCGCCCTTCCTTTCCCCTCCGCCTCTTTCGACGCGGTGATCGCCTGCCTGGTGTTCGAGCACCTGTCCGACGGCGCCGCCGCCATCGCCGAGGTCGGTCGGGTGCTGGTGCCGGGCGGCCGCTTCCTGTTCTTCCTCAACCATCCGCTGCTCCAGGTGCCCGGTTCGGGCTGGATCGACGACGACGTCCTCGGTGAGCAGTACTGGCGGATCGGGCCGTACCTGGGCGAGGACCTGGCCGTCGAGGAGGTGGAGAGCGGCGTGTGGATCCCCTATGTCCACCGCCCCCTCTCGGTCTACGTCAACTCGATGGCCGGCGCCGGCCTGGTCGTGACCCACATGGAGGAGCCGGCCCCGCCCGCCGGGTTCCTGGCGCAGGCCCGGGAGGACTACCCGGCGGCGGCGTCCATCCCCCGCCTCCTGTTCATGCGGGCCGAGAAGCTGCGCTGACCCGGGCCGGGCCGCCCCGTCCCGCCCTGGCTACCGGCCGCCCCTCGCCGGCGAGGCACAATGTGGCCGTGGCCGAGTACCTGATCATCACCGGCCTGTCGGGCGCCGGCCGCTCCCAGGCCGGGGCCACCGTCGAGGACCTCGGGTGGTTCGTGATCGACAACATGCCCACGGCCCTCATCACCAAGGTGGCCGAGCTGGTGGGGGCCCCCGGCTCCGAGACCCAGCGGGTGGCCCTGGTGGTGGGGCGCGACGCCGGCCAGCTGGGCGAGCTGGATGCGGCCGTCGACCAGCTGGTCTCGACGGGGGCCCGGGCCCGGATCCTCTTCCTGGAGGCGTCCGAGGAGGTCCTGGTCCGGCGCTTCGAGGGAACCCGCCGGCGCCACCCGCTGGGCCAGGAGGCGGTCGGGGCGGCCATCCGCCTCGAGCGGGAGCGGCTGGAGCAGATCCGGGAACGAGCCGACCTCGTCGTCGACACCAGCGACCTCAACGTGAACCAGCTCCGGGAACGCCTCATCGCCCTGTTCACCACGGGCCAGGCCGAGTCGATGCAGCTGTCGGTGATGTCGTTCGGGTTCAAGTACGGCGTCCCGCTCGACGTCGACAGCCTCTTCGACTGCCGGTTCCTGCCCAACCCGTACTGGGTGGAGAGCCTGCGGGCCCTGACCGGCTTCGACGATCAGGTGCGGAGGTACGTGCTGGACCAGCCGGCAGCGGGTGACTTCCTCGGCAAGGTCGAGGAGCTGCTGGTCCACCTGCTCCCCGCCTACGTCAAGGAGGGAAAGTCCTACCTGACCATCGCCATGGGCTGCACCGGCGGCCGGCACCGCTCGGTGGCCCTGGCCGAGGACCTGACCCGCCGCATCCGCCAGCACGGCTACCAGCCCAACGTCTACCACCGGGACGTCAGGCGTTGACCCAGGCACCCGACCCCGACCCGCCGCCGGCCGCCGGGCCCCGGGTCGTGGCCCTCGGGGGCGGGCACGGGCTGGCCACCACCCTGGCCGCCGCCCGCCGCTACGCCGGCCGGGTCTGCGCCGTCGTCTCCGTGGCCGACGACGGCGGGTCGAGCGGCCGGCTGCGCCAGAGCTTCGGCATCCCCGCCCCCGGCGACCTGCGGCGCTGCCTGGTGGCCATGGCCGATCCGGCGTCGGTGTGGGCGCGCGCCTTCGAGCACCGCTTCGCGTCGGGAGAGCTGGAGGGCCACGCCGTGGGCAACCTGGTCATCGCCGGCCTGGCCGAGGTCACCGGCGACTTCGTCGCCGCCGTCGACGAGGCGGCCCGCCTGCTCGGGGTCCAGGGACGGGTGCTGCCGGCCTCGGCCGTCCCCGTGGTCCTCAAGGCGGTGGTCGCCGGCCGGGAGGTGCTCGGCCAGGTCCGCGTGGCCGGCGCCGGCGGCCCCATCTCGGGCGTCTCCATCGTCCCCCCCGACGCGCCCGCCCCCGCCGAGGTGGTGCGCGCCATCTCCGAGGCGGACCAGGTGGTCCTCGGGCCGGGCTCGCTTTTCACCAGCGTGCTCGCCACCTGCGCCGTGGCCGACATCCGCGCCGCCTTGGCCCGGCGCCGGGGGGGCCGGGTCTACGTCTGCAACCTGCGGCCCCAGCGCCACGAGACGGACGGCTTCAGTGCCGCCGACCACCTGGCCGCCCTGCGGTCCCACGGGGTGGAGGTGGACACCATGGTCTACGACCCCGCCGGCCTGCCCCCCGGGCCGGTTGCCCGCCACTGGCCACGACTCGTCGCCGCCGACCTGGGCACCGGCGGCGGCGCCGGCCACGACGTGGGCCGTCTGTCCTCCGTCCTGGCCACCCTGGCGGCGACGGGGCGGGGATTGGCGTCGCGACCGGCCGATCGGCTGTCATAGTGGTCCTCGGCGCCAGAGTGACTGACAACCTGACCCTCGGCGCGAGAGTGACGAACCACCTGACACGGTTCGGCGCGAGAGTGACGAACCACCTGACAAAGTTCGGCGCGAGAGTGACGAACCACCTGACAAAGTTCGGCGCGAGAGTGACGAACCACCTGACACAGTAAGGACACACCGGTAACGGGGGAGGCAACGATGGCTGTTCGAGTGGGTATAAACGGCTTCGGTCGTATAGGTCGCAACTTCCTGCGGGCGTCGCTGGCCCAGGGCAGCGACGTCACGGTGGTGGGCGTCAACGACCTGGTCCCGGTGGAGACCAACGCCCACCTGCTCAAGTACGACTCGACTCTCGGCACGCTGGCCGAGGACGTGAGCGTCGACGGCGACCACATCGTGGTGGGCGGTCACCGCATCGCCGCCACCGCCGAGAGGGACCCCAAGGCGCTGCCGTGGGGGGAGCTGGGCGTGGACGTCGTGGTCGAGTCGACCGGCATCTTCACCGACGGGTCCAAGGCGGTGGCCCACATCGACGCCGGCGCCCCCCGGGTGCTCATCTCGGCGCCGGCCACCAACGTCGACGCCACCTTCGTGATCGGGGTAAACGACGACACCTTCGACCCGCAGCGCCACAGGATCGTCTCCAACGCCAGCTGCACGACCAACTGCTTCGTGCCCATGATCAAGGTCCTCGACGATGCGTTCGGGATCGAGAAGGGCCTGATGACGACGGTCCACGCCTTCACCAACGACCAGAACCTGCTGGACCTGGCCCACAAGGACCTGCGCCGGGCCCGCAGCGCCCCCATCAACATCGTGCCCTCCTCCACCGGCGCCGCCCGGGCCACCAGCCTGGTCCTCGAGTCCATGAAGGGCCGCCTCGACGGCACCGCCCTGCGCGTCCCTGTCCCGGTGGGCTCGATCACCGACATCACCGCCGTCCTCGGCCGGGAAGTGACCGTGGACCAGGTCAACGACGCCTTCTCGGCGGCGGCGTCCTCGGCCCCGCTAGCCCGGGTCCTGGTCTACAGCACCGCCCCCATCGTGTCGTCCGACATCGTGGGGACGCCGGCGTCGTGCACCTTCGACTCGCCGCTGACGCTGGCCCTGGGGTCGCTGGTCAAGGTGTTCGGGTGGTACGACAACGAATGGGGGTACTCCAACCGCCTGGTGGAGATGGCGGCCATCGTCGGCGCCGCCAACCACCGCTAGTGCGGACGCCAGGTAGGTGAAAGTCCCCGCCCTCGAGGACCTGCCCTCCGTCGAGGGGACCAACGTCCTCGTGCGGTGCGACTTCAACGTTCCCATTACCGGCGGTCAGATCGACGACGACCTGCGTATCCGGCTCCCGGTCGAGACCCTGTGCTGGCTGCTCGACGCCGGCGCGGCCAAGGTCACCACCTGCTCCCACCTGGGCCGGCCCCGGGGCAGGCCCGACCCCCGTTACTCGATGGCCCCGGTCCGGGCCCGCCTGGTCGAGCTGCTCGGGGCGGCCGGCGCCGACCCGTCCCGGGTCGAGCTGCTCGAGAACCTGCGGTTTTCCCCCGGCGAGGAGGGCAACGACGCCGCCTTCGTCGAGGAGCTGGTGGCCGGCCAGGACCGCTACGTCGACGACGCCTTCGGCGCCGCCCACCGGGCCCACGCCTCCATCGTCGGGCCGCCCGCCCGCCTGCCCAGTGCCGCCGGCCGGGTGCTGGCCCGGGAGGTGGAGGTGCTCGACGCCCTGCTCGGCGGGGCCCGACGCCCGTTCGTGGCCGTCCTCGGCGGCTCCAAGGTCAGCGACAAGCTGGGGGTGATCGAGGCCCTCCTGGACCGGGTCGACACCCTGGTGGTCGGCGGGGGGATGTGCTTTACCTTCCTCGCCGCCCAGGGCCGCCAGGTGGGCGCGTCCCTGCTGGAGCCCGACCGGGTGGATGCCTGCCGGGCCCTGCTGGCCAGCGGCAAGATCATGGTGCCGAGCGACCTCACGGTGGCCGGCCCGGGCGACGAGGTGCGCTCGGTGGGCGCCGACGTGCCCGACGGCTGGAAGGGCCTCGACATCGGTCCGGCCACCGCCGCCGCCTTTGGCGGCGCCATCGCCGGGGGGGCCACCGTCTTCTGGAACGGCCCCATGGGGGTATTCGAGGACCCCCGCTTCGCCGCCGGGACCAGGGCAGTGGCCGAGGCCGTCGTGGCCTGCGACGGCTTCACCGTGGTCGGGGGCGGAGACAGCGCCGCCGCCCTGGCCGCCTTCGGCCTGGCCGAGGGGGTCGACCACGTCTCCACCGGCGGGGGGGCGTCCCTCGAGTACCTCGAGGCCGGGGACCTCCCGGGGCTGGCCGCGCTGCGCCAGGGCCACCGGTGAGCCGCAAGCCGCTCGTCAGCGGCAACTGGAAGATGCACCACACCCACCTGGAGGCCATTGCCGTCGTCCAGAAACTGGGGCTGAGCCTGGCCGACGCCGACTACCGCCGGGTGGACGTGTCGCTGCACCCATCGTTCACCGCCCTGCGCTCGGTCCAGACCGTCCTCGACGCCGACGACATCCCCATCGCCCTCGGCGCCCAGGACGTGCACTGGGAGGACGGCGGCGCCTACACCGGCGAGGTGAGCCCGGTGATGCTGGCCAAGCTAAAGGTGACCTACGTCATCGTGGGCCACTCCGAGCGGCGGCAGCTCTTCGGCGAGACCGACGACATGGTGGCCAGGAAGCTCCGGGCCGTGCTCGCCGCCGGCATGGTCCCGATCGTCTGCGTGGGCGAGACCCTCGACGAGCACGACGCCGGCCATGCTGCCGCTCGGGTCACCTCCCAGCTGGACGCCGCCCTAGGCGGGCTGGGCCCGGAGGCGGTGGGCCGGCTGGTGGTCGCCTACGAGCCCGTCTGGGCCATCGGCACGGGCCGCAACGCCACCCCGGCCGACGCCCAGGCCATGGCGTCGGTCATCCGGGGGCGGGCCGAGGCCCTGGCCGGGGCTGGCGCGGCCGCATCCCTCCGGGTCCAGTACGGCGGCTCGGTCAGGTCCGGCAACGTGGCCGACCTGATGGCCGGCCCCGACGTCGACGGCGCCCTGGTCGGCGGGGCCAGCCTGGACGCCGCCGAGTTCGCCAGGATCGTCACCGGCGGCGGGTCGCACCCCTGACCAGCTCCGGCCCGCCCGAGCTGAGCGAGCCGTCGCCGCCACGCCGGGCGGTCGTCTGCTGGTAGGGTCACAGCTGCCCCGAGGGGTACAGCAAGCCAGCCCCAGGGCTGGAGCAGGTCAGGCCGCAGCAAGTCAGCAAGGAGGCGATTGGAAGTGCTCACCGCCGTCATCGTCGCCATCCACATCGCCGTGTCCCTGGCGTTGGTGGTGATGGTGCTGCTCCACAGCGGCAAGGGCGGTGGGCTGTCGGAGATGTTCGGTGGCGGCCTGGGGTCGGCGGCTGCCGGCTCGACCGTCGTCGAGCGCAACCTCGACCGTATGACGATCGTCGCCGCTGTCGTCTTCGCCTTTACCACCGTGATCCTGGCCATACGTCTGCAGTAGGCCCGAGACAGGAGGCGTACCGATCGTGCGATCGACCAACCGGCGTGAGCTCGTGGTGGGCGGCCTCCTCTGCCTGGCCCTGGTGGCCACGGCCTGTGGCAGCAGCGCCGGCACCAACACGGCCACCAACACCACCCAGCCGGGCGGGTCTAACAACCTGCCCAACCAGCGCTACGCGGCGAACAGCGGCGGCACGCCCGTGCGGGGCGGCACCCTGACCATGCTCGGCACCGGCGACGTGGACTACATGGATCCCAACGTCAGCTACTACGCCCTCGGCTACCTGGCCCTGCGGATGTGGTCCCGCAACCTGTACACCTACCCGGCCATCCAGGGCAGGACCACGACCAACGTCCCCGACCTGGCCACTGCCTACCCGGCCGTAACCAACGGCGGCAGGACCTACTCGGTGACCATCCGCACCGGCGCCATGTGGAACACCAGCCCGCCCCGCCAGGTCACGGCGGCCGACGCCGTCCTCGGCCTGAAGCGGGCGTGCAACCCGGTCCAGCCCTTCGGGGGGCTGCCCGACTTCAGCACCCTGATCGCCGGCTACGCCAGCTTCTGCGCCGGCTTCGCCAAGGTCCCTCACACGGTTGCCGCCATCAAGACCTACGTCGACTCCAACCAGATCCAGGGGGCCACCGTCGATCCGTCCAACCCGTCCACCATCGTGTACCGCCTGACCAAGCCGACCTCGTACTTCCAGGACATGCTGGTCCTGCCGGCGTTCAACCCGGCGCCGGTCGAGTTCCTCGACCACCTGCCGGCCAGCAACGACCTGGCCCAGCACACCATCTCCGACGGCCCGTACCAGATCTCGAGCTACGACCCGGCCCGGACCCTCGACTTCGTCCGCAACCCGGCGTGGCAGGCGAGCAGCGACCCGATCCGCAAGGCCTACGTGGACAAGGTGGACATTACCGAGACGGGCGACCAGAATGCCATCGAGCAGCAGATCCTGACCAACACCCCCCAGGCCGACATGGAGTTCGACAGCTTCGTGCCGTCGCCCGACATCCCCCAGCTGCTGGCCAGCAACAACCCGACGCTCAGCCTGGAGTCGGAGTACTCCTCCAACCCCTACGTGCTGTTCAACACCGTCTCGCCCAACAACGGGGGGGCGATGGGCAAGCTGGCCGTGCGCCAGGCCCTCGAGTACGCCCTGGACCGCACTCACCTGATCCAGAACGCCGGCGGCCCCCAGGTGGCCCCCCCGCTCACCCAGATCCTGCCGCCCGGCATCTCGGGCTCCACGCCGGCCTACGACATGTACCCCCACGACGTCACCAAGGCCAAGGCCATGCTGGCGTCGGCCGGCTTCCCGAGCGGTCTCACCCTCAAGTTCCTGTACCGGCCGGCCTCGGTGCAGAGCAGCGCCGACTTCCAGACCATCCAAAACGACCTCAAGGCGGTCGGCATCACCGTCACCGGCGTCCCCGTGCCCAGCGCCGACTTTTACACCAAGTACCTCCAGGTCCCCACGGTGGCCCAGCAGGGGGTCTGGGACCTGTCCCTGGCCGGCTGGTCACCTGACTGGTACGGCGACGCCGCCGCCTCGTTTTTCTCGCCGCTCTTCGACGGCCGGGTGCTCCCGCCGACGTCGTCCAACTTCGGCCAGTTCAGCGACCCCACGGTCAACGCCGACATCGACAAGGCCCTGGCGGCGACGACCACGGCGGCCGCCGCCCCCCTGTGGCACCAGGCCGACGTCGACACCATGAAGGCGGCGGCCATCTTCCCCATCACCGACCCCAACCAGGCCGAGATCCACGGGACCCAGGTGCACGACGCCGTCTACATGGCCCCCTACGAGCA